>CAZFKW010000160.1:0-8815 GCA_964519795.1 uncultured Ramlibacter sp.
TTGCTGGCCCAGCACCTGCCTCGCGCGAAAGAACGCTGTTGAATCCTGGTCTTGTTGCATGAAGGTCCTCAGATTGTTCAGGGCGCCACCGAAGCCCAGGCTGCATGCTTCAGGGCCGCGCGGATCCTCGGGGGAATGTCGGGAGAGGCCTGCTGGACCCACCGCGGGGTCAGCGCCATGGCAGGCGAGAGAACCAGCGCCATCCACACGGGGAACGGGAGCGCGCGCATCTCGCCGGCGGCAGCCCGCTGCTTGACCCAGACGGAAAGCGCGCCGAAGCCCGCGGCGTTGGCGGCTTCGGTTTCCTGACCGCCCGCGATGCCGGCGGTGTGCCGCAATTCATTGAGAAGTCGCGCCAGTTCGGGATGGTCGGCAACCCACTCTATATAGGCGCCCACCACGCCCTTCACCGCGGCCTCTGCGCCAGCGCCCTCATCCAGAGGTGCCAGCAGCGAAGCGTGCAGATCGAACAGGATCGTGGCATACAGCGCATCGGCCAGCTGGTTCTTGGTGGGGAAGTGGTGGTACAGGCTCCCGTTGCTGACGCGTGCCTCCCGGCGCACCATGTCCATCGATGCGGCCCTGAAGCCGTGCGCGATGAAAACGCGCGCCGCTGCATCCAGCACGCTTGACTTGGTGGAGGTGGCATCCATGATTGGAGTATCACTCTAGTCCCATTGGCGTGTCAAGCACTGCGCGCCGCCCCCGACCTTCTTCGGCAGCCGGCGGCAAAGCCATTACTCAAACCAGATCCTGAGGGTCGGCCGGGTGCTTGCCGTCCCGTCGGAACTGTCGCGCATGAAAGATGTCTTGCCCGACACGGTTGGCACGAGAACAAAGCCATGGTTGTTCTGCGGCTCGTCTATCCACTTCTGCACCACAGCCGGGTCCAGGTTCACCCTGCGGGTATCCGCTGCAGCACTGTTGAAGCCGCTGACCTGGAACGTCCGGGCGTTGTTCCAGTCAGTGCCGCCGCTGCCCGGCACGGCCCAGTTGCTCGCACCATTGCGCATGGTCCAGCCAAATTTGGGCGCCAGGGGATTCCACGCTGCATCCAGCACAACGCCGTTGAGCGTGTAGCCGCTCGCGCCAAAGGTAAAGGTCAACGCCAGCTCGGCCCGGGCCACCCGCCTGCCGCTCAGACTGTCCAGCCCGGCAAAGCGCACAAAGCTGCGCATCTCGTACCCGCTGCTGCCGTCAATGCGGAACGCACCGGTCTTGCCCTCGGTTACCACCACGCCCTTGCCGTAGTTGTACTGGGTGCCCTGGTTGGAGACACCGAGATCCGTGACGCCCTGGTAGCCGTTCAGGCCTTGGCGCAGTACCAGTTCGTTGCCGACGGGCGCGGGTGCCGGGGTCGGTGCGGGAACCGGGTCGGCCGGCACAGGCGCTGGACCTGGCGAAGGGGTCGGCGCCGGGCCAGGCGCTGGCCCGGGGGACGGGTTGGGCGATGGAGCAGGGCCAGGTGCCGGTCCGGGCGCGGGAGCCCCGCTGTAGTTGAGCTGGGTGGGCACATACACGGCCGGCGCCGGCCGCACTTGCGGGGGAGGGTCGCCCGCAAACACGGGGGGCGGGGCAATGGTCGCGGGCAAGGCGCCGCTGGCCTGCACTTCCCCGTTGGCGCCCTGCACGTCCAGGGTGCCGCCCAGCGCATTGATGGCAAAACGTGCCGTCGCAACGCGGCCGTCGGCCAGCTGGATGCGCGCGCCCACCTGCCCTTCGGCATCAGCGCGGGTGGCGCTCAGCACTGCCCCGTTGGTGTCCATCACGTGCAGGAAGAAAGTCGATGTGCCTGTCTGGCTGACCTCGGCACGCCACCAGTCCCGGCTGGCCGAGCGGTCGGCGTTCCAGAAAGTTGATGTCACCACGTCCGTGGCGGCGTTGGCCGGTGCAAGTGTCATGACTCGCAGGGTGTTGCCGCCGTTGTTGACCGTTATTTCCCCGCCACTGGCCACCGGCTCAACCGGCGTGTTCAGCAGCCACGACTGCTTCACCGGCACCGTGGTCTCCACCCGGTCCATCACCACAAAGGTGCTGGGGCGAATGAACAGGAACTCCCGCTGGACCTTCTTCACGCGGTCGTTGTGCTTGTTCTGGTAGCGGGCGTAGTCGCCGTGGCGCCAGCTGTACACCGGCGTCAGGTCGGTGGCAATGTAGCTGTAACGCGGGTTGTCTGCCAGAGCCATGACACGGCATGGAAGGGTGTTGGCGCGCATCTCCACCTCGGCGCCATCCGGCATGGTCATGCGCACCAGGTTGTGCAGGGACATGAACTGGTCCACACCCGACAGGGAGCGCTGGATGGAGTCGTATGCCAGCCACTGGTTCCTGAACAGCATGAAGCTGCCCTGGTCGGCATGCGCATGGCTCTCGTCGTAGCGGCCGCACTGGAAATGTGCGTAGGTCGCGTCCGTCTTCCAGTCGGAGCGCATGGCGTAGTTGCCGGTTCCTTCGCCCCAATACGCTGTGGCCAGCACCGACCGGTCCACCTCGGGCGTGGTCTGCGTCCGGGGCAACCCGTACAGGACATCCGAATAGAAGTCGTAGTCGTAGCGCATGCGGGGCACGCTGGAGTTGATGAGCACGTTGCGCGCGACGCCGGCCAGGCGCTCGTTCGGGTACAGCGCAATCAGTTGCTGCAGGTAGTCGCGGTTGTAGTCATGCATCTCGCCGGTCACGCTGCGGGTGGAGTCACCCACCACCGCGCGATGGTCCAGCGTGGGCGTCATGGTGTGGATTTCCTGCGCAATGGAAGCCAGCGTGTGTGGCGTCTTGTCGGCAAGGCGCTCACCGGTGGAACGCTCCCAGGTGTCGTACACATTCCACAGCGTGCGGGTGGATACACCGTAGCCTGTGCCTTCGGTCGACCCGCCGCCTTGCACCTTGGCATTGAGCAGCGGGATGAGCTCACGCTCGATCTTCTGGTAGCGGAAGGTGTCCAGCCACTCCTGCGCCTGCGGGTTGTCGCCATGCGTGGCCAGTCCCAGCTGCATGCCGGCATTGATGAAGTGGCGGTAGTAGTTGTTGGCCGGGTTGTCCGTCGCCCAGCCGCTCCAGCGGTGCACGCGGTCAGCCCAGCGGCCTTCCATGCCTGAGACGGCGTTGCCTGGCGCCTTCCAGACATTCCACATGGCCTGGTTGCCGTAGGCGATCCAGCGCGCCTTCTGCTGATCGCTAAGCCCGTCATGCGCCCAGTCGTAGACGCGCGACAGGTTTCCCAGGTACCAGTCCACGTCCAGGTAGCTGTCGCGGTGCACAGCCGGGTAGGTTCCGCTGGCAATCAGCGCCTCTTCGGCCGTCACGATCTCGTCCATGCGTGCGACGGCGAGGTCGCGGTATCGGACATCCCCGGACATCTGGAAAACAAGTGCCGCAAACCACGGCGAGAAGTTGTATGGGCGTGCCCCTGCAAGCGCCGAATCGACCAGCGACTTCAGCCGCATGACTTCGGGTGCGCCGCGCGCGTACTTGTCCTGCAGGCAGGCCTTCAGCTGCGCATTGGCCAGCAGCAGCTTGGGACGGGTGGCAGAGATGACGGGTATGGCGGCATTGCTGCGCGTCACGTCACACGCCGCCAGCGGGTCGGCCGGCACAAAGCGCGCGGTCACCGTGCGCGCGCCGGACATCGTGACGTTGCAGCTGATGAAGTCGGAGCAGACCCCGTTGGCCTCCCAGCGGTCAAACGCAAAACCGGGCGCGGGCACGGCGCGCAGGCTGACGACCGTGCCCCGGGGAATGTTTCCCACACATGTGGATGTTTCACAATCGACGCCGTTGGGCACCGAGTACACACGGCCCTGCCCGCCTGTGATGATGGCTGTGAGCGCCATCATCGGCACGTCCGATGCCATGATGCTCATCTGTCCAGAAGGCAAGCCATCCTGGACGGACTCGCCCGCCGCTGCGTCCATGGGGGCCTCTGTCACCGGATCGCCAGGCGCGCCGTTGTAACTGCCGCTGCTGTCACTGCCGCCGCCGCACGCCGCCAGAAGCAGGCTGGCTACGGCCGTCACGATGCTCATTGCAAGTTGATTTCTCATTGGAAGTTCCTCCGTTTGGTGTGGGTTGGGTTTGCCGACCGGCTAGTTGGAGAGGTCGATCAGGTTCAGCATGAAGCTCGCGCCGCTGCGCCCGGCGTTCGCCGCCTGGGTCAGAAATGCCATTGCGCGGCCCGGGTCGCGGTGCACCTGGTGGCCGTAGTGCGCTTCACCATGAAACAGCATGAAGCCTGCACGTTCCGCGGCTTCGGCATTGCCGGCGGCGGCCAGCTGCTCGTAGATGCTCAATGAGCGGCTGAACCGGCCTTCGTAATAGGCCAGATGGGCCTGGCCCAGGACGGGGTCTTCGACCGGCGCGGCATGCGCGCCGGCGGTCACAAGCGCAACGGCGATGGCTGCCAGCGTCTTGGGGAAGTTCCAGCAAAAGCGGTTCATGGTGCGTTTCTTGATACGGTTGAATGTCTGGTTCAGGATCGGGTTCATGGTGTGGTTCATCCCATCAGGGGCTTGAGGGCGGTCTGGATGCGGACCATCTGGTCGGACGTCACCTTCTGGGCCAGCGCCCGGGCAAATCGCGGCTCCTGCACACCCGAGACGATGTACTGCCAGCGGTAGGCGTCCAGCAGCCCGGCGCTCACGCGGGCAGCCTGCTCGGGCGGGAGCATCCGGTCGCAGTTGCCCACAAAATAGTCCGCATCAGCGCGAGCCTGCTGTTGCAGGATGCCGTCCACTGCGCCGACCAGCGCGATCAGGTCGTCCACCGCCTTGTCACGCTCGGCGTGCGACAGGCGTTCGTTCTCGCGCTCCCATTCCAGTTCATCGAGCAGCGCGTGCTGTGACTCCTCTTTCCAGTGATACAGGAACACGTCCTTGTACAAGCTGGATAGCTCCTCGTCCGGGTCGATGCTGTGGCGGTAATGCACCTGCGTGAACAGCTCGATGTGGCAGGTCAGCGCCAGGACGGCCCAGGTGGAAGCCTGCAGCACTTGCGCTGCCACCGCATTGGCGGTGACCTGGAACTGGTAGCCATCGTGCATGCCGGCCGCGGCCAGCCGCTCGATACGCCGGAACAGCTCCTGGTGCTTGAGTTCTTCGTCGGTGAACCGCACCAGCGCCTCCAGTGCCACCTGGTCGCCGTACCAGTGGTTGCGGCTGAGCTCCAGCATCTTGATGCTGATGAACCGCTCGACCAGGCCGAACATGTTGGCGTAGGTGCGGCCCTGGACCTGGCTCAGGCGCAAGCGCTCGGGCGGCGTGAGGAAGGTCAGCCGGCTGATACGCGACAGCCCGTCAGGCAGAAACGGCCTGGAGAAATCAAAACTGCGGCCGCGGATCACGTCACGGTCAATATCCCAGCGGATGCGCCTGGAGGCAGCAATACATCTGGCGTACTGCGCGGTATGGGTGGATGTCATGGTCATTCTTGAGAGTGTTGAGTTGGGCATCAATCAGGGATGGAAAAGGAAAATGCCGGATGCCCCGCGCGGTAGCGCGGCTGCGGCAGGGTCTGGCGCTCAAGCGCGGCCTTGATGCGCGGCAGGCTGGCTTGTGCGGCGCGCCGTCCCGCTTCAAACAGGTAGGGCATGGCGGACGTGTCCCACAAGCCAACGTGCCGGTCCAGCGCCAGGTCCAAGTGAATGACCTGCTGGCCGGCCGCATGCGCGGCTGCGGTGCGCGCATGCATCAGGTTGTTGATGAGGGTGGTGCTCGTCTGCGCCACCAGCCGCGACAGGCGGTCCACCCGTAGCGGCATCTGGCCGTGAAAGCCCAGCGCCACCACCACAGCGCAGTCATGCGCAGCGCCAATCGGCAACGGGTCTGACAACACGCCATCAACCAGGCGCTGGCCACCTATCTCCACACTCGGGAAGATGATGGGCACCGCCATGCTGGCCCGCAGGGCGTCAGCCAGCCGTCCATTTGCAAGCACCACCGGGCTGCCGGTGGCTGCGTCGGTGGCCGCAACACGCAGCGGCGTTGGCAACTGCTCCAGCCGCATATCGCCAAAAGCATCGGCGATGCGCCGCGCAATCAGCCCGTCATCACGCATCGCAAAGCCTGCCCCAAAGCCTGCCAGCCGGGGCAGGATCATCTGGGCATAGGCGCGCCAGCGCCGCTGCTGCGTCAGCTCCTGTGACCACAGGCTGGTAGCCAGCCGCAGCGCCGCCTCCGGCTCAAGGCCCATCGCGATGGTGGCGCCGAACAGGGCGCCAGAGCTGCAGCCGGCGACCACGTCTGGGCGCAGGCCTTCTTCTGCGAGCTGCCGGGCAATGCCGAGCGCAGCGACGCTGCGCACGCCTCCGCTGCCCAGGACCAGAGCCAGCCTGCGGGCGGGCCCCTGTGCAGGCCGTCCGGCCACGGTGGATGGGGAGTACTGCTTATCCATGGCCGCCTCCTAGTGGGAAATGAACTTGACGATGCTGTCGATCACGCTGGCGCTGCGCAGCACAAGGTGATGCCCATAGCCACGCGTGCGCTTGAGCTGGACGTCGGGCCGGGTGCCGGCCAGCGCCAGCCCGTGCTCGAACGGGATCTCCTGGTCGTCTTCATCATGGACGACCAGGATTGCAGACCGGGTGGTGCGCACCATGTCCAGCACCGACATGCGCGCCCAGTCCAGCCGGCCGCCGTACAGGGTCTCCAGCATGCCTCGCACGCGCGTGAGCACCTGGGCGCCTATGCCCATTCGCTCGCCAAAGGAATCGATGAACCAGCTGAAATGTTCAAGCGGGCTGACCAGGACCATCCTGGCCGCCCCGGTTCCCCAGTCCCGCTGGGCGTACATGGCCATCGACGCGCCGAGCCCGTGCGCCACAACGGCATGCAGCGGCCCTGCATGGCCTGCGACCGCTGCAATCGCAGCCGCAAACTGCACCAGGTCTGCAGATCGCCCCGAGGACTTTCCGTGGGCCGGCGCGTCAAACGCCACCACACGAAACCCGGCCCTCACCAGCGGCCCGATCATGCAGCCCATGTCAGTAGCGTGTCCGCCCCAGCCGTGCACCATCAACACCGTGGGGCCCTTGCCCCAGTCCATGACGGCCAGTTCCGCACCGCCGAAAGGCAGCCAGCGCGTCACCGCATGCTGGCGCAGCGCATGTTGCCAGTCACGCAGTGCCGCACGCGGAGGCGTTGCCAGCTGCGCGTAGGCCATGCGCGCGGCGACGCCCGGCAGCACCGCGCCCAGAACGCCACGGCAGCCGCGCATCAGGCGAAACCTGCGCGTCAGTGCAAAACGGCTGGCCCGTTGCAGGTGCGCCGGCAGCGGGGAGACCGCGGGCTTGAACATGTCGGGTAACGTGGACTCGGGAGATATCGGGTAGCTCATGTGCATTCCTTCTGGCATGGGTGCCGCACAGTGGTGTGCGATCAGTGCCGGTGAATGTACGTGCGGGCCCGGAACGTGAACACGTGAAATTCGTCATGTCCTGCACGCGGAGGTCATGACGAAGGCCGTGAGGGCGCGCTGTGCGCCAGCCCGGCCTAGAGCTCCTGCAGCGCCGTAAACAGCGCGGCACTGGAGACCGGCTTGGTCAGCAGGCGCACGGCATGGTGTTGCGCGGATTCACGCAGCGCCGCGTTGGTCTCGCCGCTGATCAGCAGCACTTTTCGGCCCCGCCTGCGCAGCGCAAGCGCCACGTCCAGGCCCGACGCGCCATGGGGCAGGCGCGCATCGCAGATGGCGACATCCGCATCGGTCGCCAGGCGCAGCGCCTCGTCTGCCGTCTCCACATGCCGTACGCGAAGGCCCCATGACCGCAGCAGCTGGCGAGTGGCCGCCGCCACCAGTGAATCATCCTCAACCAGCAGTACGTTGCCCACGGCCAGCGCCGGCAGCGGCAGCGCCACGTCGTCAGGGTGGGCAAGCAGTTCGGCCGGCGCGGACTCGATATAGTTCACCGGATGCAGGGGCAGCCCCGCGTCAGCCGGCGCGGCAGCCACCGGCAGGCTCACCGTCATGCAACAGCCCCGCCCAGGCGCTGACCGCACCGTGATGTCGCCGTTCATCAGCAGCGCAAAGCGCCGCGCAATGGCCAGCCCAAGCCCCAGACCGCGACGCCGGTCGCGAGCCTCGTTGTCGATCTGGACAAACTCCTCAAAGATCCGCTGCTGTGCCCCGTGTGCAATACCCATGCCGCGGTCGCGCACCTGAAGCCGCCACTGGCCGGCAGCGCTGCGCAGCACGATTGCAACCGTCGCGCCCCGTGGCGAGAACTTGATGGCGTTGTCCAGCAGGTTGGACAGCACGCGCACCAGCATCAGCGCATCTGCCATGGCAAAGGCACCGGGCCGCACCAGCGACACAATCCGCACGCCGGCCGCCTCCGCCACTGCGCTGTGCTGCATGATCAGGCCGGCCACCAGTGGCGCGAGCGCGGTCGCCCGCAGGTCGGCCTGGACCACGCCCGAATCCATGCGCGTGAGGTCCAGCGCCTGCGACAACAAGTCGTCCAGGGCGCGCCACGACTGGCGGATTCCTTCCACCGCGCGCAACGCAGCGTTGTCCTGGGTCGCCTGGCTCAGGCGGACCAGGGGGTCCAGGTACAGGCCGATGGCGTGCACCGGCTGGCGCAGATCGTGGCTGACCGCCGCAAAGAAGCGCGACTTGGTCAGGCCCAGCGCGGCCACCGCATCAGCCGCAGCCTCGGCCCGGCGGCGCTGCTCGTACTGGTGTTTCACACTGCTCTCCTGGGCGCGCGACAGCAATGCCATGGTAATGGTCATCATGACCCCGCCGATACCCATCATCATCAGCAGCATATTGCCCTGGGCACCCTCCAGCACAAATCGCAACGACGTTGGCAGGATCGCAAGGC
>CAZFKW010000161.1:0-2479 GCA_964519795.1 uncultured Ramlibacter sp.
GCACTGGTGCTCGCTGCGGCGCCGGTGCGCGTGCTGCTGCCGCTTGTTGACCCGGGCCTCACGTTGCACGCGGTGCTTGTTTCTTCAATCCTCTGGTCAGCCGGATTCGCCCTGTACGCTGTGGCTTACTGGCCAGTGCTGATGCGGCCGCGGCTGGACGGCAAGCCCGGTTGACCCGAACCGACCAGCCTGACCTGCGCCGGCCACGTCATACGCACATCTGCATAGGCATACCCGCTTCAGCATCCAACTGCCGACTCCAACTCCCGACTCCGACCTCTACCAGGACCCCCATGAACATTTCGACCTTCGACGACTTGCTGCAAGCCGCCCGCCTGCAACCCGATCCCCAGCGCCTGCTGTTCGTATTTGCCGGCGCGGAACTGCCCGAAGACGCCACCCCGGAGCAGCGTGCCAGCTTCGCATCCGGCGAAGGGGGTGCACTGGTACCCCTCATGACCGTGGACAAAACCCCCGGCGAGCTGGACGGCTTCCAGTCGCTGGCCGACGAAAGCCGCGGCTTCGGCCCGGACTGGCGCATCGTCTTCGTCGCAGCCATGTCCGGCAAGGGCGGCAATGAGCCCACCAGCGTTGACGCCGAGCCGGCGTTGCAGCGCATGGTCGAATCCATCAAGCTGGGCGCCATCAGCACCCTGATCCCGTTCGACCGGCAAGGCCTGGCGGTGGAGCTGGGGTAGTCCATCAATGGACGTGGTCGAAGCGAACTGCGCCTGCATCGCCCGTCGGGCAAGGCCGCCCCAACTCTGCTTATGATCCATTGGTGCTCAAGTCAAAATCCTCTCCACGTGTCGTCGTTTTTGCAGGGCCTAATGGCGCCGGCAAGTCAACGCACGCTGATGCGATCCTTGCTGTGTCGCAGATTCAGATCTTCGTCAATGCGGACTACATTGCGCGCGGCTTGTCCGCGCCGCTGGCGGACGAGTGGTCTGTATATGACAATACGGCCGTAGGCGTTGCAGAACTCGTCGCCGAGTTCAACGGCACAACAATCTCGATCAAGGTACCCAAGATATGGCAAAAGCTGCAAGCACTGGCGACCGCCCATTAAGACCCACGCCTAAGGCGTTGGAGAAAGCGCTGCGCGTTTCAGCTGAACGTGCAACGCGGCTCGCCGATGCTTTCGGCTTGAAAGTCCCCGGCACCAAGGCCGCACCAAGGGCGCGGCTGGCCCCTAAAGGAGCCAGCCGCTAGGTGCTTGCAGCCCCCTTCAGCCCCGCAGCAGACCGCAACAAGCAGCCCATCCTGGTCGTCCTGCAAGCGGTCCTGCCCGCCAGTGGCAACGCACTTGAAATAGCAGCCGGCACCGGCCAGCATGCCGCCTGGTTTGCCGCTGCCATGCCACGCTGGACCTGGCAGCCCACCGACGCCGATGCAGACGCCCTGCCTGCGATTTCCGCCTGGACGGCGCAAGCCGGTCTGCGCAATGTGCGAGCGCCGGCGCGGCTGGATGTACTCGCGCCGCGTTGGCCTTCAGACGGCCCGGAATTCACCGCAGCATTCGACGCCATCTACTGCGCCAACATGCTCCACATCGCGCCCTGGGCTACCTGCGCAGCATTGATGCAGGGCAGCGCAAGGCACCTGGCGCCGGGCGGTGTGCTGGTCACCTATGGCCCCTACCTTGAAGACGGCGTGCCCACATCCCCCGGCAACCTCGGGTTTGACGCGAGCCTGCGCGGGCGCGACCCGGCATGGGGCATCCGGCGCATCGAGGACGAGGAGGCGCAGGCGCGGCACGCCGGCCTGCAACTGCGCCAGCGGCATGCGATGCCGGCCAACAACCTGTTGCTGGTTTTTGCAAGCGCTGGGTGATCCCACAATGGGGAGTGGTCCTCAAAAACGGAGGATTCGCCGGGCCAAGCCGAATGGCAATTGCCTGTACGCCTGTCTGTGCGCCCGTTCGGCCTGAGCTTGTCGAAGGCCTGACAGCATGTAGGACGACACGCCGCATTCGCACCATATGCGCGCCAGCCCACAACCACGGGCACACATTCCAACGAGACTTTGCACAACAACACGCCGGGCTTTGCATGACCTACATGTGCAGCCGCGACGATGAAGCCTCACAACCCAAGGAGTGAACCATGAAATCAAACGCCATCGTCTGCGCCATTGCCGCCGCCACCCTGAGCTTCAGCTCCCTGTCTTTCGCGCAGGACAATCGCGGACCCGGCCGTGACCAGCGCTACGAGCAGCGCGGCCCGAACGACCGCGACGGTCGTGGTTTCGACCGACGCAACAACGCGCGCAACGACGACCGCCGCGGCGGCCCGCGCAGCTTCGAGCAGCGCGACAACCGTCCACGCGGCTTCGACCAGCGCGATGCGCGCAATGACCGCAACTTCCGCCACTACAACGCCCGTGGCCCCGAGTTCCGCCGTGGCGGCCGCATGCCGCCGCAGTACCGCTCACAGCAGTACTACGTGAGCGACTGGCGTGGCCACCGCCTGAGCGCGCC
>CAZFKW010000161.1:2489-8759 GCA_964519795.1 uncultured Ramlibacter sp.
GTCAGCAGTGGGTGCAGGTGGGCTCGGACTATGTGCTGATTGCCCTGGCTACGGGCATCATTGCCTCGATGGTGCTGAACAGCAACTAAGTACCGCCCGGCCCCTGTGGTGCAACCTGCACCCTGGGGCCGCTTCGCTCACCGATCTGCTGGCGCCACATGGCGTAGTACAGGCCCTTGAGTGCCACCAGGTCGGCATGGCTGCCGCTTTCCACGATGCGGCCCTTCTCCAGCACATGAATCACATCCGCATGCAGCACGGTGGACAGCCGGTGCGCGATCATCAGGGTGATCTGCGTGCGGCCGCCCGAGATCCGTCGCACGGTTTCAGTGACCTGCTGCTCGGTCAGCGAGTCCAGCGCTGAAGTCGCCTCATCAAAGATCAGCAGGCGCGGCTCGCGCAGCAAGGCCCGCGCAATCGACAGGCGCTGGCGCTCGCCGCCCGAGAGCTTGGCGCCGGCCTCTCCGATGACCGTGTCGAGCCCCTCGGGCAGCCGGGACAGCAGGGCCGTGCACTGCGCATGCTCCAGCGCGTCCAGGATCAGTTCATCACTCGCATCAGGCCGCACAAACAGCATGTTCTCGCGCACAGTGCCTGCAAACAGGCTCGTCTCCTGCGACACATAGCCCACCTGGCGCCGCGCCTCGTTGTAGCGAAGCTGCGTGGTGCTGATGTTGTTGAAGAACACCTCGCCCGCCACCGGCCGGTAAAGGCCCAGCAGCAACTTGACCAGGGTGGATTTGCCCGAGCCTGAAGGCCCGACGAACGCGATGGTGTCACCACGCGCCGCGCTGAACGAGATGCCGTCCAGCGCGTTGCTGATGGCGCCCCTGTGCCGGAACTCCACGCCCTCAAATCGCAGGGACTCGATCGGGCCTATGACCTGCGCATCCGGCGTGCGGCGCTCCACCGGCTTGGCCATCAGCTCAGCAAAGTTGGCCAGCAACGCACTGGCCTCACGCCAGGACAGGATGATGGTGCCCAGCTCCTGCAGCGGCGCCAGGATGGCCACCGAGATGAACTGCATGGCAATCAGCTCGCCGGTGGTCAGCACGTTGCGAAAGATCAGCCACAGCAGCGTGAACAGCACCGACAGCTTGAGCAGGCTGAGTGTGGAGCCCTGCAGGAACGACAGCCAGCGGATGCGCCGCACCTTGGCCATTTCCAGCGCAAAGACCACCTCGGTCTGCGCCTGCAGCCGGCGGATCTCGCGGTAGGTCAGCCCAAGGCTCTTGATGAGCGCCACATTGCGCAGCGACTCAGTGATGAAGCCCGCGTTGCGCGAGGTCTCGCGGTTGATGGAGCGCTGCTGCCCGCGGATCTGCCGGCTTAGCAGCCCGCTCAGGCCGCCCAGCACCACGAGGCCGATGAAGAACACCGGCACGAGCGCCCAGTGCTTGGTCACCGCATACCAGAGCAGGAAGCCGACTCCCACCACCGATGCATACAGCACGTTGATGAAGGCGTTGATGAAGCGCTCGGTGTCGGCTCGCACGCGCATCAGCAGCGACAGCGTCTCTCCACTGCGTGCGTCCTCGAACTCCTGGTAGTTCAGGCGCATGGTCTGGCGCAGGCCGTCGTTGAAGATCTGCGTGCCGAAGCGCTGCACGACGAGCCGGGTCACATACTCCTGCAGCGCCTTGCAGGCGCGCGATGCCAGGGCCACGCCCACCGCCAGGGCCAGCAGCGCCAACGCGCCGTTGACCAGTTCGGTGTCGCTCTTGACGCCGCGCTGGTTGGCATAGCCGTCCACCAGCCAGCCGAAGATGATGGGGTCGAACAGCATCAGCACCTGGCTGGCGCCTGCCAGCAGCAGGGCAAGCGCAGCCAGGCCGCGCTGGGGTTTGAGGTACTTCCAGAGGATGTGCATGGGGCAGCATAGCCCAGGGGTGAATCGCCGTGCTTGAGCCGTATTTCGGGAAATACGGCTCAAATTTTGAGCCGTATAGGGCCGCTGCCGAGACGTCCGGGCTGGCGCAACATTTCCTCATTGAAACCAAAGTGCGCGCCGGCATTCAGCATGGCCTTCCAGCAGGATTTCGAGACCCGCCTGCTGACCATGGACCCGCTGGCAGGCAACTGGCTCATGGGCATCTCCTGGCAGTATGCAGTGCCGGCCGACGCCGACTGGCCGCGCCTGCCTCACCCGGGCAGCTGGACAGTCGCAAGAATGGCCGTGCCGGAGAACAACATCCCGCAAGCCGTGCCCGTCATCACCAAACCCTTGCCAGTGATCCGCAGTCGTGCCGACCTCGAGCGCGATATGGCCGACGAAGACAAGCGCTTCAGGGTCTCGGGCACCGACTTTGCGGCCACGGAGGCGGGCTCTTACGCAGCCACCCAGCCCGCGCCACTCAACTGAGAGCGCAGGCAGCAGCCACTCAGATCGGCCGCGTCAGGTAGCCGGCTTCCTTGCCCACCACGATATCGCTGGCGGGCATGAGGATGGTGCAGTCGTCGCAGGGCGCACGGATTTCATCCGGTCCGTCCGTGGCAATGAGCTCGCCCTTTGCAAACACTTCAAAGCCGACCAGTGGCCGTGCAAAGCGGAAATCAGGTGTCTTGATCACATGCGTCTCCACCAGCTCGAAGCGGCGCTGGGGTTGGGTGGGTGTAGTGTCAATGCGCTTGCCGATGAGGCCGTAGTGCGCGATGAAGTCCAGCGCCACCTGTGTGGCAAGCTCGCTCGACGCCTTCAGGAAATGCTGGCCGCATTCAGCCACCACCGCCGCGCCTGCCGTGCTCGCCGCATCACCATGGCGGCCGTGCTGGATGAGCGGCACGCCGGAGCCGAGCCCGTTGGGCATCACCATGTGGATGGCCGGCCTGCCGATGGCCATTGCAACCTCTGCGTTGCGTGCGTATCCCGGATACACCCAGAACGGCACGACGTCCTGCGAGGTGGAGTGGATGTCGAGGATATGGTCTGCCGCGCTGACGACACTGCGCAGTTCGCGCGCGCGGCGAAGCTCGGGGCTGTCGTCACCGCCGTCCAGTTGGTCGGCGCCCCACACGCGGTTGAGGTTGTGGACGAGCTGCCGGCTCTTGAACGGGTGCTCGATGTCAAAGCTCTCGTACGCCGCGACATTGGCAAAGCTGATGGTGAGTGTGCCGATCTCCGGCCGCACGCCGGTGTCCAGCAGGTGCGCAGCCGCCACCATGCCGCAGAACTCGTTGCCATGGGTGAGCGCGTTGACCAGGACATGCGGGCCGGCCTTGCCCGACTCGAAACGGTGTACGTAGTCAACGCCGGTATTGCCCTTGCGGTAGGCGGAAAGGTCGCGCGGGAGGATCTCCATCGGTGCTTTGTTCACTGTCATGAATGATCTTGCTCGCTTTTAATTGAATTTTGCATCGTGATAATTGGAATCTGACCCCAATTAATTGCCAATTAATTGGGGCGGGGGATTTTCTTGAAACGGATGGCGCGGTCGAGTTCTATGGCGTCTTTTTTGACCTGGCGTTCGGCGTCGAGGACTTTGCCGGCTGCAAGCCACTGGGCGAATTCTTCGGGAGTCTCAAGGGTGATGCGGCCGAGGTTGCCGCTGCGGAATTCGTGGATGACGATTTCGGCGGCTTTCTGCAGGTTGACCTTTCCCTTGCCCAGCAGCGCGCCCCGCTTGCGGCCGATGGCGTCGAGGATGTCTTCGTCCTTGAGGCCTGCCATCGGGTCCAGCTTGAAACGGGCTTCCACCTGCGCGGCGTAGTGCTGCTTCAGGTACTCCAGCAGTTCCAGGGCGACTTCCCCGTCATCAAACGCATTGCGCCCCACAGCGCCGCTGGCAGCCAGGTTGTAGCCGCTTTTGGCAACGATGATGCGCGGCCACAGCATGCCCGGTGTGTCGTACAGGTAAAAGCCGTCGGCCAGCACCACGCGCTGCTCGGTCTTGGTGATGCCCGCCTCGTCACCCGTCTTCGTGGCTCGCTTGCCCTTGAAGGTGTTGATCAGCGTGGACTTGCCCACGTTCGGTATGCCGCAGATCAGCACGCGCATGGGCTTGACCATGGTGCCGCGCGTGGGTGCCAGTTCGTGGCAGGCCTGGATCAGCCGCTGCGCGGGTGCGCTCGCCGTGGCGTCCAGGCTGATGGCACGTGTGGCCGGCTGCGCGTTGTAGTGAGCCAGCCATTGCTCCGTGCGCGCCGGGTCGGCGAGGTCCTGCTTGTTGAGGACCTTGAGCGCGGGTCTGGCGCGCGTGAGTTGCGCCAGCATCGGGTTGGCGCTGGAACCGGGCAGCCGCGCGTCCAGCAGTTCGATGACGACGTCAATCTCCTTGATGCGCTCGGCGATGGCCTGGCGCGTCAGGTGCATGTGGCCGGGAAACCATTGAATCGCCATGGAGGGGAGCGTCTTTCTGTGCGTCACCGCACTTTGCAGTGTGCCTATCTTAGACCGCCGGCCCTAGGAAAACGGCCGGTATTAGGTGCAACGCACTATGGGAAGTCGCGAAAATTTGATCATTCAACCCACCTCAAAGGAACATCATGACCGCCAGGAACTACAGCACTGCCGCCAATGACTTCGTCGAAGCCTGCGGCAAGAATGCCAGGCGCGCAATCAAGGCCTACCGTGCAGGCGCCGACAAGGTGTCGGAAGTCGCCCACAAGCGTTTTGAATCGGCCCTGGCCAAGTCCCGCGCCGAGCTGAGCGAAGAAACCGTCGCCAACGCACGCAACACCCGCAAGGCCATCGGCCGCGTCTACAGCAAGAGCGTGGACATCACCGCCAGCGGCGCCGAAGCCGTGGTGAATGCCACGGTGAAGATTGGTGGCGAACTGGCCCGCAAGATCCCGGCACAACGCCCCGCCTCGGCTTTCCGCAAGGCCCGCGCCCGCCGCGCTTCCTGATCCCCTCCCCGATCAGCGCACAACGGTCTGCTCCGGCCACTGCCCGGCGTCCGGCTCCCCTCACCACACGCTGTTGCCCGGCCTGCCCGGATCCATCAGGGCAAGCCCGCCTGTTCAGGCGCGGCTTGCCGGGGCACAATGCAGCCCATTCATCTACAACAAACCGAGGCAAGCATGGCAGTCACTGTCACCATCGATCTGGGCTACGAATTTGAAGTCAAGGCCAAGGCGGCCGATGTGTTCGCGGTACTGTCCGACGTGCCCACCTCGGTGTCGCACTTTCCCAAAGTCGAGAAGCTCACCGACATGGGCGACGGTGTCTACAAGTGGGAGATGGAGAAGGTCGGCACCGCGCAGGTAAACATCCAGACCGTCTATGCTTCCAAATACACCAGCAACCAGGCCAAGGGCACCGTCGTCTGGAAGCCTGTCCCCGGCGTGGGCAATGCCCTGGTGGGCGGCAGCTGGAAGATCAAGGACAACAAGAAGTCCACCGCCATCGAACTCAAGATCGACGGCGAAGTCACCGTGCCCCTGCCCGGCCTGATGAAGATGGTCGTGGCGCCGGTCGTTGAAGGCGAGTTTGAAAAGCTCGTCGACAAATACATCGCCAACCTGATCAAGAAGTTCGGCGGCGAGGTTTAAGCACCCGCAGAAACGGCCCTCCCGGTAGCCTCCCCCGTACCGGGGCCGAGCCTGCGGCCTGCCGGCCCTTGGCCAGGCGCCATGTCACTCCGGCTCGATGCCCGCCGCCTTGGCCAGCTGGCCCCAACGCGCCGTGTCACGCTCCACCAGCTGGCGCAGCGACTCCGGACTGCCCGGGAAGGGCAGCGCATACATGCGCGCCAGGGACTCCAGCATGCCCGGGCTGCGCACCACCGTGTTGGTGAGCTCGGCCAGCTGGTTCACGATGGCCGGCGGGGTTCTGGCAGGCGCAAACAGCGCCAGCCATGCGGTGAATTCGTAGCCCGGCAAGCCGGCTTCGGCCATGGTGGGCAGGTCGGGCACGGCAGGCACGCGCCGCGCGGACGTGACACCAAGTGCCTTCACACGCCCGGCCTGCGACTGGGCAACGCCCAGCCCCGCATCGGTCACCAGAAAGTGCAACTGCCCGCTGATCAGGTCGGTAATGGCCTGCGCCGACGTCTTGTAAGGCACATGCACGGCATCAATTCCCGCCATCTGGCGGAAGGCTTCTGAAGCAATGCGGCCCGTTGCGCTGAAACTGCCGTAGTTGAGCTTGCCCGGGCGGCTGCGCGCCAGCGCCATCAGCTCCTGCAACGTGTTGACGTTCAGTGTGGGCGACACCACCATCACCTGGGGAATGGTCGCCAGCGTGGTCGCAGGCACAAAGTCAGCCACCGGGTCGTAGGGCAGCTTCTTGAACAGGTGCACATTGGCTGCATGGGTCGAATTGGCATCGAA
>CAZFKW010000162.1:0-8753 GCA_964519795.1 uncultured Ramlibacter sp.
AAATCCGCCAAGCCCCGACCGGTGTCCACTGGAGGCACACCGCCCCCCCGGCTGCCGCCCATGAACCGCGAAACCGCGCTGGACGCACTCTGCGTAACATCATCGAGCTTGCCGTGTTGCGGATCAGGGCCACTCATGAGCCGGGGTGGAGCGGCTCATCTGCTGGACTGCCTGGCACACAAAACGCTGGACCTGAGTCACTTCGACTACGAGCCCCTGCCCGAAGACGCCTGGCCAGTGCTGGACGCGTTCGCACGATACACCGACGGCGGCGGCATTGCGCAAGTCGTCCTTGCACAGGAACATGCGACCTCTTCCACGATGGTGGGACTCAACCAGCTGCCCGATCTGAATCAGCTGGATGTCCAGCTGGAGTCCTACGTCACCGGCATCGACCTGGGCAAGCTGGATATCAGCAGCCGGTCCATTGCAATTCATCTGGCGCGAGACGCACCATTTGCGCAGCGGACGAGATCGCCATCCCGCAAGACGCAGATGTCCAGGTACATGCCGCTGAAGGAGAGCCGAGCCACGTCAAGCTGCGAGCCAGGGAGATGGACCGGGAGGGTAACGAAACTGGCACACTGCGTACCATTCCGGGGCAGAACTATTTCCGCAAGGAAAATGATTCGAAACGGGCTCGCGCACTCGAATCGCTCGTCACAGGGGAGTCGGGACCGATGGAGCCGGAGCCGTGGAGCCTCATCAACCTGAATGCGACGGCGAGTTTCGCCGATGGCGACAAGATCGTGTGCCGCCATATGTCCGCTCTCTGGCTTGACCGCCGCCTGGAATACTTGAGCGCCAAGCAAACCGCATCCTCTGGAAGCATTGAACCGGTGACGTTCGACGACAGCGATTTCACCTCGACAGAAGCTCTTGCCCGGTCCGTCACGCCCTCAGTGGTCGGACACTACCTGGAGGCAACAAGCCGGATGCCAGTCGCCATCACGCAGCATGAGCACCTTGGCCTGGCGCTGCATTCCGAACTCCTGCAACTGAAACCAGGTTCATCCACCCTCATGATGATCAGCTTGACCATGGCCGGCCAAATCGGACATGCGTGTGCGCTGGAACTTCAATTCAAGGCGGGAAACAAAGACGAAAAACCCCGGTATGTCGTCACCTTTTTCGACCCAAATATTTGCAAACACCAGCGCGTTCCGCTGAAGGACCCGGAAGAAATCCGGCTCTACGATATGAATCGTTTCCTGAAGCCGACCCGATCTACGGCCAAAGATGGTTCGCTGGTTTACTTGTACGCCTGGCCAGCGCATGCTCCAGGCCGGCTGGACACAAAGGCGGCCTTTGACACGCCAGATAAAGGCGACTTGAGTCCTGTGGTCAAGCGCCGGCTTCAGCTAGAGTTGGCAAGAGGCGGCGACCAGGGAGCGCTGGAGGATCTCATCAGAGATCCCGGCATCACACCTTATCAGCTTGTGCAGGTCGGCGGCCAACTGATGGCAGACGGCAATGTCAAGATGTATCGCATTTTCGCTGAAGCAGTGCTGCAGTTGGAAACCATACCCCGCTGGGTATTGCAGCCCCAGCTTTCGGAAGATATTCAGTTTGGATCGCTAGGCGGGTGGAGTGCGGTCGCAGCCGCCCAGAAGTGCGGAAATACGTTGATGATCGACACCCATTTCGATATTGTCGAAGCTGCGGCAGCGCAACACGGCTTATCTGCGGAAGACGCGAGAAGCGCATTGATGCATCCGATGCATCGATTCTGGATTGGAAAGAGTCTGCCCGGAGACCATGGGCGCGCCATCCCTGCGGAAGAAGTCCGGCAGCGGCACGAACAAGGACTTCATGCCTATGTGAAACGGATCGCCAGTTCAACAGCGCTCACCGACGACGACAAAATCGGCGTGTTCGAAGAACAGAATGTCCTGCGCGACTACGTCAAACAGGGCATGGTCCGCATGCCTGCTGTGGCGCTTTGCGCCGTGCTCGAGTCCGGCGCGTCTGCAGAACTGGTGGGGAAGATGATCTCGCGATCTTTCGGAGGCCTCACGCCTGCAGCGATCCTGAAACACCTGACAAGCGATGGCTCCACGGGAGATCCCTGGCTCCAGCGCATTCTGGATGCGGTCGGGAAACGCGAACTCACCGACGACCCGGCATT
Source organism: uncultured Ramlibacter sp. (assembly GCA_964519795.1). GTDB lineage: Bacteria > Pseudomonadota > Gammaproteobacteria > Burkholderiales > Burkholderiaceae_C > JACMQX01. The sequence goes on from CAZFKW010000162.1 coordinate 2,129, forward strand.
TGCCGAGGTTATGAGTCACTACGGCAAACTGACTGGCGACGTCACGGCAAAACCCGATTCTTCAACTGAAAAACCGGCCCCGACCCGAACGCCATCCGCTTCAGTGCCTGACCTGGTCGAAGATTCCGCACCCGTTACCGTACACATGCCGCCCCAAGTCCTCAAGCCTGAAGCAATGCCCACCGCGCCACAGCCACGCGGGACAGAGATGATCGGGAAATTTGTAGTCGTCGCTGGTTTGAATACAACTTGCGTGCACGCCGGCCTGAGGGCGGATCGCCATGAGCCAGGAACAAACGGCGAGGTGATGATTTGCCACGCCCAAAAGCCCATCAAATATCTGGAAAGTTTTCGCTATCGATACCCGGATCGCAAGATGGAAGATGTCATCGCCTATTCCATCTCTGTGCGCGACTTGAGCGTCTACTCCTGAGAAAGCCACGCGGGTTGCCGGGCGTTCGGTGTGCATGGATTCCCGCGCCGCCGGATTGGAGCACTGCCGTCAAAGACTCCTGTATGCCCCGATCACCCGTCCGCATAGCTACCAAGGCAATTTCTCCCCTCACATACTTGGCATCGTTACCTCACTGCCCGGAGAACACGAATGACAGTACGTCCCACGCTTGCCCTGCCCCTGGTGGATCCCAGGCAACTGAAGCCGGCGCGCCAGGTCGCGCAGCCGCTCCCTCCACCGAATGATCCGGCAAGGATGCGAGTCACTGCAGGCGCCAGTTTCGGGCTGCCGGCCATTGGACAGGTCGCCCCTTTGCGGATTCATCGCCAGCCTGCCAACCCTGGGTCAAAACCAGCTGCGCTGGTCATTCACCCGGCTCCGCGCAGGCCGAAGGACATCGAGGTCGGTGGCGGCTTTGTTATCCGCCCGCAACCCTCCATCGGCGAGCGCGCCAGCGAGTTGCGGCGCGCCACCGGGCATTCTCCGGAATCGGCTGGCAGCAAACTGGCCTCCGCGGCACCTCGCTTCACCGCCGACGGCGAGCCCTGGCGCGGCCACACCGCGCGGCTTCACGCATCCGCATTCGGGGGCAAACAAGGCGTACCGACCTTCAGTACCCGGGCCAAAGTGTTTGAAGGCAACATGGTCGAGATCCTGGGACCCGGATTCACGCACGTGCATGCGAAGTATCTCTGCATTGCCAAAGTTGCAGGAAGAGACAAGGAGTTCGAAATCACGGTATCGAGCCGCAACAAAACAGACCAGCGCAGCCTCGCCAGGCTCGGCAAGGAAGACGCCAGCGTATCGACCATCAGCGACACGATCGGGCGCGAGACGGCGGAACTCTCGGCGATCCCGAAGTACTACCGCATTCCGTTCAGCGACATCACTGTCTATCCATCGGAATTCGGCGCCAGGAAGCTTTAGCTGTCGCTGACTGGCGCGAGGGACGCGCCGCTGAATCCGCTGACGCTGCGCGGCGCAGATCCACATTGGTGCATTCCATGATTCCCGGGCACTGTTTTTGCTTGGATAATTTTTGTACACAATCCGTGCGCAAAGACCTTCTGGAGCCCAACAATGAATACGAAACGACTCTTCTTCAAGACCGCCGCCGCTGTCGCGGTAACCACCGCCTTCACCGGTGCCGCCTTCGCGCAAAACACACCCATCAAGTTCCAGCTCGACTGGCGCTTCGAAGGACCCGCCGCACTGTTCCTGGTGCCGGCCGCCAAGGGCTATTTCAAGGATGCCAAGCTCGACGTGACCATCGACGCCGGCAACGGCTCGGGCGGTACGGTCACCCGTGTAGCCTCCGGCAGCTACGACATGGGCTTTGCCGACCTGGCCGCGCTCATGGAGTTCCACGCCAACAATCCCGACGCCCCCAACAAGCCCGTGGCTGTGATGATGGTCTACAACAACACGCCGGCGTCCGTCATGGCCCTGAAGAAGTCGGGCATCAAGACGCCCGCCGACCTGAACGGCAAGAAGCTTGGCGCACCCGTGTTCGACGCCGGCCGCCGCGCCTTCCCGATCTTTGCCAAGGCCAACAGCGTGAGCGGCGTCCAGTGGACCGCCATGGACCCGCCGCTGCGCGAGACCATGCTGGCGCGCGGTGACGTGGATGCCATCACCGGCTTCACCTTCACCTCGCTGCTCAACCTGGAAGCACGCGGCGTCAAGGCTGAAGACGTGGTGGTGCTGCAGTATCCCGACTACGGCGTCAAGCTCTATGGCAACGTGATCATCGCCTCGCCCAAGATGCTCAAGGAGAATCCGGCTGCCGTAAAGGCCTTCCTCTCGGCCTTCGCCAAGGGCATGAAAGACGTCGTGGCCAACCCCGCAGCGTCGATCGAAACCGTCAAGGCTCGCGACGGCATCATCAACAGCGCACTCGAAACCCGCCGCCTGCAGCTGGCGCTTGACACGGTCATCAACAGCGCAGATGCGCGCACCGAAGGCTTTGGCCAGGTCGTGCCGGGCCGCCTGGCACTGATGGCGTCGCAGGTGTCGGACGCCTTCAACACCAAGAGCCGCGTCAATCCCAACACCGTCTGGGATGCATCCTTCCTGCCAACGAAGGCGGAGCTGAACGTGCTGCCGGCAAAGAAGTAAGCAATGGCTGACGAAGCAAATGAAGGCCTGGGCGCCGCCGCGCCGCCCCAGGGCGGCGGCCATTTTGTTGACTTCCGCGATGTCTGGCTCGCCTACAACGACGAGCTGCTGGCGGCCAACCACTTTGCCGTCGAAGCCATCGACCTGAAAGTCCGCGAAGGCGAGTTCATCGCCATCGTCGGACCCTCGGGTTGCGGCAAGTCCACCTTCATGAAGCTCACCACGGGCCTGAAGATGCCGTCCATGGGCAAGATCTTCATCGACGGGCAGCCCGTGACCGGGCCGCTCAAGATCTCGGGCATGGCCTTCCAGGCACCGTCGCTGCTGCCCTGGCGCACCACGGTAGACAACGTGCTGCTCCCGCTGGAAATCGTCGAGCCCTATCGCTCGAACTTCAGCGCAAAGCGCAAGGAATATGAAGAGCGCGCCCGCAAGCTGCTGCAGAAGGTCGGGCTGGGCGGCTACGAGGACAAATTCCCCTGGCAACTGTCGGGTGGCATGCAGCAACGCGCGAGCATCTGCCGCGCGCTGATCCATGAACCCAAGATGCTGTTGCTGGACGAGCCGTTCGGCGCCCTGGACGCGTTCACCCGCGAGGAGCTGTGGTGCATCCTGCGCGACTTGTGGACGGAGCAGAAATTCAACGTCATCCTCGTGACCCACGACCTGCGCGAGAGTGTGTTCCTGGCAGACACCGTGTATGTCATGAGCAAAAGCCCGGGCCGCTTCGTGGTGAAAAAAGAGATCGAGCTGCCGCGCCCGCGCGAGCTGGAAATCACCTACACCAGCGAGTTCACCGACATCGTCGCGGACCTGCGCGGCCATATCGGCGCCATCCGCAAGACCACGCCCGTTGCGGCCTGAAGCCTTCATGAACAAACTCAAACAGAAACAGATCGAGACCTGGTCGCCGTGGATACTGCTGCTCGCGACGATTGCGGTATGGCAGATCATCTGCTCTGCATTCGATGTCTCGGAGTTCATCTTCCCCAGCCCCTGGCGCATCTGGACCCAGTTCATTGAATACAAGTGGATCATCGGGGGCCACGCCTGGCGCACCTTCTGGGTGACCATGGTGGGCTTTGGCATTGCGATTGTGGTGGGCGTGATGCTGGGATTCATCATCGGCAGTTCGCGGCTGGCCTACGCCGCCATGTACCCGCTGATGACCGCCTTCAATGCGCTGCCCAAGGCAGCCTTTGTGCCCATCCTGGTGGTGTGGTTCGGCATCGGCGCGGGTCCGGCCATTCTCACGGCCTTCCTCATCAGCTTCTTCCCGATCATGGTGAACATTGCGACAGGCCTGGCCACGCTGGAGCCCGAACTGGAAGACGTGCTGCGCGTGCTCGGCGCCAGGCGCTGGGACGTGCTGGTCAAGGTCGGCCTGCCGCGCTCCCTGCCCTATTTCTATGCCTCGCTCAAGGTCGCCATTACCCTGGCGTTCGTGGGCACGACGGTGTCGGAGATGACGGCTGCCAACGAGGGCATCGGCTACCTGCTGATCTCCGCCGGGTCCGCAATGCAGATGGGACTGGCCTTTGCAGGGCTGGTCGTGGTCGGTGCGATGGCGATGCTGATGTACGAACTCTTCAGCTGGATCGAGCGCCACACCACCGCATGGGCGCACCGCGGGTCGCAGAACCAGTGACACCTGAACAGGTCGTGCGCCACCTGCGCAGCGCGAATGATGTCGCGCGGCGTGCGATGTCTTTGGGCAGGCACCCGTTCGGCGCCGTGCTCGTAGCGCCTGATGGCGAGACAGTACTGGCGCAGCAGGGGAATGTCGATACAGTGAATCATGCTGAGTCGGTGCTGGCCCGCACAGTGGCGCTCAATTATTCAGCAGAGTATCTTTGGACCTGTACGCTGGTGACGACCGCAGAACCCTGCGCCATGTGTGCAGGCACGCAGTACTGGGCCAACATCGGGCGGCTAGTCTATGGGATGACGGAGCGGCGTTTGCTGGAACTCACCGGCAACCATGACGAAAACCCGACCATGGACTTGCCATGCCGGGAGATCTTCTCGCATGGGCAAAAGGCGGTTGAAGTGATCGGGCCTGTGGCTGAGGTCGAGGCCGAGATCGCCGCGCTGCATACCCAGTTCTGGAAGTAGTGCTCCAGGCATAGTCCGCATTGGGGTCAGAGCAAAATTTCGTTCGGGACCGCGCGCTCCGGCTGCACTATCGTCCTGAATTTTGATCTGACCCCAAAGCTCCGCCTCACGCCTGCAAAACTCGCGCACCCGCACAGCAAAGGTTGCAGCTCAGTTGTGCTGCTCGGACTCCCCGTGCCGCGCAAGCAGTTCCATCAGCTTCCTGCGGATCAGGATGCCCGGCCGGTCGGAGTCCATGGAGTACTCCACACCCCGCCTGCGCAAGTCAACCACAGCATCCGGGTCCGTGGACTCCAGGATGTCCTTGTCTTCCCGCGTGATCTCGTCGTCGAAGTCGATGAGCATCTGCGCCGGGCAGTCTTCCTCGGTGTCGTTGCGGAACAGCCACTGGCACAGCTGCATGTTGCCGTCATCAATCGGCGTGAAGCAGTTGATGATGACATGGCGGATGCCTGAGGGGTACTCGATATCCAGCCGGCGTGAGAACGGCAGGAAGTAGGCATTGCGCATGTGGCGTGTGGTGATGGCATCCTTCACGCCGCTGATGCGCTGGAATTTCTCAGGGTTGGCAGCCTCGATGATGGTCTCGGCGTAGAAGCCCGTGTCCTTCTCGACGATCTCGTACCTGGAGGGCCTGGGCGACGCCGCCACACCAAAAGTGGCGCGGTGCACAAAGCTGAAGTGCGAGTTGTCAAAAGAGTTCTCCAGCGCCCGCATCGGGCTCGTGGCCCAGCGCTCATGAAACTGGAAGATGGTGCGCCAAGCCGGATCGGAAAACTCTGGAATATCCGGAATGTCCGCGACCGGCTCCTCCAGCGACACCCAGGCATAGCCGTAGCGTGCAGTGCAGTGGTAGGCGGCGGTCTTGTAGTCAGGCGGCACCTCGCGGCCCGGTTCGTACTGCGGGATCACCACGACGCGGCCGATGCGGTTGTATGTCCAGCCGTGGTAGCCGCAGCGCAGGTTGCCTTGCCCGCATGGGTCGCCGGCATCGTTGACACACCAGCCTTTGGAGAGCTTGGCCGTGCGGTGGCAGCAGCGGTCGCGCAGCGCCGCAGGGTTGCCGTCGGCGTCGAGGAACAGCACAATGTTCTCGCCAAGCAATGTGAAGGGTTTGGGGCCGCCTGTGAGTTCAGACAGCGGCATGATGGCATGCCAGAATTTGCGGAAGACGGGTTGACGGGTGACCAGCATATGAAGCGTTCCTTGGTACGTGTTCCTGTGTGACAGGACCAAGAGCAATTTCCGGACGGCACTTGTTGCCGGTGAACGCTTCTACTCTCGCGAAGAGCATGTTAGCAAATACCACACCAGCTTGTGAATGCGAAGCGATGGATGATGTTGGCATGCGAAATGCTCGATCCAGATCAGAGAGTAGAAGCGTTCAGCGTGCAAGGCCATCCGGCCAGGTCGCCCGGAAATTGCTCTTGAACCTCCCACTGGCGCGTTGCCAGCGGGTCGTCTCAACAGCTTTTACACACCGGAGCCCGCCATGAAACGCCGCCATTTCCTTGCCACTTCTTCCGCCATCGCCTCCAGCCTTGCGGCACCCGCCGTCTGGAGCCAGGCCGCGCCCAAACTCACGCCGCTCAAGTTCACACTTGACTTCCGCATCACCGGCCAGACCTCACCCTTTTTCCTTGCGCAGAGCAAAGGCTACTACAGGGACGAAGGCCTGGACGTGAGCATTGACGTGGGTGCGGGCTCGGTCGCTTCCATCACACGCATTGCCAGCGGCGTCTACCAGATGGGCCTGGGCGACGTGAGTTCGCTCATCGAATTCAATGCGCAGAACACCGGCACACCTTTGGTGCAAGCCGTCTACCAGTACTACAACCGCGCACCATTTGCGATCATCGGCCGCAAGGATCGCGGCATTACCGAAGATTTCCGCAGCCTGGAGGGCAAGAAGATTGCAGCAGCCGCCGTCGAGTCCAC
>CAZFKW010000163.1:0-8232 GCA_964519795.1 uncultured Ramlibacter sp.
CCGGAGTCCACTTATAAATCGGGGAAAGCTGTTCAAACAAACGGGGCCACTTCTGTTAGCCGGGATGTTCATAGCGACTTTCCATGTTGCCAAACTAGAGCCATTCAAACTTCCTAGTGACCCGATCTTCTATGGTGTCTTGCTGACCGCTGGCGTCTATTTAATCGTCAGAGGTCTCGACAATATGCATGTGGCGCGGACTGAAGGCGAGACGTCGCGCACCTAAGCTCCAAGTGCTGCTGAGGTAACGGTGTGTGGGAGGCCCTACGGCGACTTTGCCAGCAGCTGCGCAATTGCTTCCAGCAGCCGGCGTTCCAGGGCGCGCCACTCCTGCCCTGCCATGCCGTGCTTCGTGGCGTTCATTCGACTGGCCTTCTTTCCCTCGTCAGTTTGTGGGCCGGTCGATTTCTCCCATGGCTTCCACTGGCGGACCTGCTCCGCCCGCTTCGCCCGGTGTTCCGCTGTCCGTTTGTACGACATACCGTGCTCCTGATAGTTCGTTTTGTGGTGGTGAAGTGGTCGCGTGGTTGACCTGGACAAGTGAAACGTGCCCGGGCATGCCCAGTCCCGCAGCAACCTGGAGAGTTCTGGCGCACTGGGCCTGAGCCTTCAATGCCACGCGCATGAATCCCTCGACCTGTTCCACATGTTGAGCGCCTGTAGCCCGGCGCACCATGCCAGCAAAAAGCGTATCCAGAGTCCTTGCCTGTGCCATCAGCATGCTACGCGCGTCCTGCCCTGATGTGGTTTCGTGGTGGACAGTAGCCGCGTTCACCAGCGCCTCAGGTGGCTGCAAAGTGACGGAGGCTGTAGCGTTAAGTAGCTTTACAACTTCCTCAAGTTGGGTGCTCATCTCAGTTTGCCTCTTTTCGGGTGGTGACAGTGGTAACAACCGGCACAGCGAGCACTAGCGCGGGTTTCCGCGTCACCACATCTGTTAACTTCACTGGAGACAGGTGGCCACAGAATCGTGCGTTGTCCCCGCTGCAGCCCCGGTGTGGTGACAGTGTGGTGACACGGAAACCCGCATGAACACTGGCTGTGCCGGTATCGCCACCTGTCACCACGCAAAAACGCCCGACTGCGTTCATGTCGACCACTTGCCGTTGAAGATGTAGCACCGTGTAGTGTTCGCAAGGCCCGGAATGCGCACCGATTGAGCCAATCGAGATTCGCCCGTCGGTGGCACGAGCCAGCCTGCAGCTTTGAGAGTACGCCCCGCCGCCTGCGGGTCAAACCCCTTGCACAGCTCGCTTCGGAATGCCTCAGACATCACCAGGTATTCGTGCCCGTCCTCGCCAGCGCGCACAAATCCAGCCCGGTTTGTTATGTGCCTGTCCTCGATGTGAGTAGTCGCGCCGCTTGTAATCAAGCGCGCGAATCGGCTGGACCCGTGCGCCTCGAAGAACGCCCGCACCTGGTGTAGTAGCGCCGCGTCCTCCCTGTTCCCTGTGCCGCCGAAGCCTGCCAACCAGGACAAAAAACACTTCCTCACGCACTCGGTAGCCATGCCCCTGCGCCACCCAGTCAATGAGGGGCCGTGTGTGGTGCCGCTGGCAATCTCGCCTGCAAGGGCAACCAGCGCAAAGCGTTTGGCAACGCGCAGGACCTGGCCGCCTGCATCAGGGGGAACAAGCAGTGCCACGATTTGCTGCATGGCCTTGGGCCCCATCGCTGCGAAGTGTTCACGGCTGGCGACAACGCGCCGCAGCCACTCGACACCCACAGCGCCGTGATGCGCGCTCGCCATGTCTTTCAGGGCCAGGGCCAGGGCTGCAGCTGATGGCTGGTCGTGCAGCGTCTCAAACAGGCCCAGGCCCGCGCCTGCATCTGCAGGGATATCAGCAAGGCGGACCTCCTGGCCGACATTTACAGCACGCCCCGCGCGCTGCATCAGCCCTGACAGCGACTCCTCTCCAGCCGACAGGAACAACAGCCGCCACCGCGCCGACTGACGGGCATTTCCAGTACGTGAGGCACGCGTCTTGCCTTGGCCGTTGGCCAGCAGGTATGCGGCCTCGCCAGCTTCGCGAGGGTCGCACTGGGAAAGCTCGTCAAGAATCAGTAGGCCATCATTGTGCAGAGCCGCCAGACCCTCAAGCCCGTTCGCCGTTGCACGCCATAGACGCGGGTACGTCTCGGGGCTGCCCCACACCGAAGCGGCTACACGCAGCGCCGTGGATTTGCCTGTGGACGATGCGCCCCGCAAATGAAAGCCGCCGCTGTCCTCTCCCACCACATCGGCCAGGGGCGCGGCGAGCGCTGCAGAGATGGCAAACACCAAGCGTGAATTCTCACTGGCAAGGCGAGCGACCGACTCGCGCCATTGGTCACCTGTGCCCACCTGGCTGAGTGCGGGCTCTAGGGCCTGCGTGTTCTGGAATACAACCAGCTCGCCACGTTCACCGATGCTCTCGCCTGGTGTGACGTAGGTTCCACCGTGCCAGCCCATGCGCTCCACGCAGCGCGCGCGGCTACTGGCCGGCCACACACTCAAAAACTCGGTCAGGCGCTCCCTGGCGAACTTGCCTGGCGCGATGGTCAACCCCATACGGGACAGCTCGCGGCGCACGTCTACGCCGTCACCTTGCAGCAGCTCCATGGGCATAGCCCACCTGTGCTGCACAGCATCGGCGTCAGGCCATTGCAGCAGGCGGCCCCACGCGCCCGACATAGCATCTCGGGTAGCAGCCACCACTTTCAGCGACGAGCACAGGCGCAGAGGCGGTGACGCGACTCCTTCCTGCTTGGCCTTGCTGACGAAATAGACGCCACTCTCAGACACCACGTAGGTACCGCCGCCATAGTGGAAACTCTCGCCCTGACTGCCAGCGGGAAACGGCTCATCCGCATCGGTAGCGCGCGCGTCACTGGCGATGGCCAACAGTTCTTCGCCACCCGGCACCGATGCACAGAATGCCTCGAATGAGGACATTGGCTTTTCAGCAGGTTCTGCGACTGTTGTCATTCAGGCACCGCCGCGAGTGGGGGTTGAAACAGTTGGTTCGGGTCTATTTGGTCAGCGGCCCATCGCAGCGCATCGGCCGCATCTTGGCCCGTGTATGCGCCAGCGCCGGGGGCGGAACTGTCGCGTATCTCTGGCTCACAAAGTGGGGCAAGTGCAGGGACAGGGGGAACCCGCATGGCCACGGCGACATAGAAACTTCCATCATCAAGGTGGCGAACGCTGATTGTGATGGCAGCAGGTGAAGATGATTCGTGGCTCACGATCAAGCCTCCTGGCGCTGTGAGCTGGCGGCGATACCATCAAGCCACTTGTCCACTTCCTCACGCATCCAGATCGTCATGCGCGCACCAAGCTTGCGGGGTTTCGGAAATGTCGGGTCGCTCCTAGTGAGCTGCCAGACATGCGATTTGCTGGCCCCGATATAGCTCGCCACGTCATCAACGCGAAGGCCACGCGCCTGGCTGTTAGCGGCTGTGTGCATGTGTGACTCCTTAAGTCATGTAGAACATGAGAAGGAGTGTCACAAAGCGTTTAGGGGCCGTGGTGCCACGGCTCCAAAAAGATTCTAGGACTCGTGGCACAAACCTAGTGGTCTAGCCCGGATTCGGGTCTGGAATATCTCGAAGCAAGCGAATTAAGCTGCGTTTTTGCGGGCAATCACTTACCCCGCACGCCTCGCCAATTTCGCAGGTTTGCTTGGCGGCAGCGGTGCGACTGAGACCCCACTCTCGAAGTCGCCCAGCAACTGTCAGTGCCCATGTGCGACCATCGATTCTCTTGATCTGGCCGCCGCTCTTCTTTAAGTGCGACGTCACTTGCGTGCGCCAGCCAACCACCATGTCGTGCATGTCGCGAATTACCGCGCTGCCGTCGCGCAGCCTCTTCTCGCCTTCGGGAGACACCCACTTCAAGGTATGGGTGTTCAGGGCATTCGCTGCCGCGGCAAGTGCCCTGAGAATGGCGTCAAGTTTCTCAGCTTCCGCCCATGACGGACCTGCCTGCTCCACAAGGTTCGCCGAAGCTCGGCAGGCAACTACGGTCACGCGGACGAACTTTTCCGCCTCTATCGGCTTGACGCTCAGCCCGCCGAGATACTGTGTGAGATTCGGAATAGCTAACTGGTCTGCGAACAATGGCACGTCCAGCACATGGTTTGGGTCTCCCGGAATTGGGATACTCAGAGTGTTCACGACCCGCCGGCGGACTGTCATGCGACCCTCTTGAGAGGTACCACGTCCGCGCCACTCCGCAGCCTGTCCAGATAGTTCGCCCACTGGCCCATCATTTCCCGTCGCTGGTCCAGGTACTGCGTGCGGTTGTACGCGCGGCCGTTGGTATCCGTAACTGCGTGAGCAAGCTGTGCTTCGATGATCTCGGGCGCGATGTTCAGGCGCTCAGCAATCATGGTGCGCGCCATGGCACGAAACCCGTGAGCTGTCATGTCGTCGTTGCCGTAGCCAAGGCGGCGCAGTGCGCTACGCACTGTGTTGTCGCTCATTGGCCGGTCAGCCTTGAGCTGGCCAGGGAACAGGTACCGTCCCCCACCAGTCAGCGGCTGCAGCTCATCACGCAGCAGTGCCACGGCTTGAGGCGGCAGCGGGACCAGGTGGGGCACGCCGTTAACCTTATCCTCCTTCTTGCGCTTCATCAGATCGCCAGGGATGGTCACAGTTGCTCCCTCAAGATCGACCCATGCCCATTCAAGCTGGCGAAGTTCGCCAGGGCGCAGCAGCAGCATGGCCGATAAGGCCAAGGCGGCGCGAGTCACTGTGTGGCCCTCATACCCCACCATGTCACGCAGCAGCTCGCCCGCTCGCTTCGGGTCAGTGATGGCAGCATGGTGTCGTGTTGGAACAGGCTTCAGCGCGTCACGTATGTCGGCAGCCGGGTTGCGCGCGCAGTGGCCCGCCGCGATGCCATAGCGAAACACCTGCGCGCAGGCGTCCTTGATGCGGTGCGCAGTCTCGATGGCCCCACGCGCCTCAACTCTGCGTAGGACAGTCAGCAACTCCGGCGCCTCGATGCCGTCAAGTGGTCGGGCGCCTAACCACGGGAACACGTCCTGGGTGAACCGGATCAGCGTACGCGCGGCGTGCTTCTCGCTCACTTTTGAGATATGGACCGTCGTCCACCACTCTCGCGCCACGGCCTCGAAACTGCCTGGCAGCACCTGACCCATAGCGACGGCCCTGGCAGTGGCGGCCCTGGCAATCTGGACCTGCTTACCTGCCTTGCGGTGTTCGCTTGGGTCGATGCCGCCTGCTATGAGCTTGCGGGCATCGTTGCGCCGTGCCCTGGCATCAGCAAGTCCCACCGTCGGGTAGACGCCCAACGATAGGCGGTTCTCGCGCCCGTTGAGCCAGTACCGCAGACGCCACCAACCCGCACCGTCAGGGCGCGCGATCATGCTCAAACCTTCCCCATCAACCAGGGTAAGGGGTGACCCATCCGCAGCGGCTTTTTTAAGGCCCGCCGCGATGGCTTTGACAGTAAGTAGGTTTGCAGTCATACCGGATAACTCCTCGCGCCGCTCAAGTCTGGGCGCTTGTTGTCCGATATGTTATCCCGGTTCTGGCTGGATAGTAGCGTACTGGTGCGCACTACGCTGTACGCCACAATCCACTTAACTCATTGAATCACTTCACTTTTTGGTCGTCCTTGGACAACCTTGGACCGTTATATGGTGGAGCTGGCGGGATTTGAACCCGCGTCCACAAGCCTTCTTCGTACAGTTCTACATGTTTAGCGATCTGGTTTGAATCTCACTCCCTGTGTCGCGCAGTCGCACGCTACACAAGGCGCCAGCACCCTATTTTCTTGTTCCATACCAAGGTACCCGGTACAGAACCAGCCGATGTGTATTACCCCACAGCCTGGACAGCTTGCGCCACCCTTGCCCGGCCCATCGGCCTGCCGTTGTGAGGCTCACGTGCAATTAAGCAGCGAGTGCGAAACGTTCGTCGTTTGCAGTTAGTTTGTTTGAATCTGTTTTACGAGCGCATTCAGCTCGACATGCCCTGCCACGCGTCCGAACCCGTGTCGAAACCAGTGCAGCCCCTGAGCTTCCTATTTTAGGCGCCGGGGAGCAATTGCAATAGCTGCAGGGGTGAATTAATTGCAGCGTGCGCGCCCCAGCGCTTTGTATCGGCCTGTTTGCCGAGGTAACCGTAGGTTGCAGCAACGGTGCCCATGCCGGCGGCCCGGCCGGCCACCACGTCACGCTCGTCGTCACCCACATAAAGGCAACGGGCCGGGTCGAGGCCGAGGCGCCGCGCTGCTTCATAAAGTGGCTCCGGATGCGGTTTGGCGTAGGGCGTCGTGTCACCACTGACGACGGCCCGCGCCGTCGAGAAAAGCGGCATCGCACGCGTCAGTGGCTCCGTAAAGCGCGCGGCCTTGTTGGTCACCACACCCCATGGCAGCCCGCGCTCCACCAGATGGGCGATCAGTTCCGGCACGCCGTCAAAGGCAAAGGTACGTTCCGTCATGCAGCGCTCGTAGTTGACGAAGAACTCCTCGCGCAGGGCCGGGAAGTCAGCATGCTCAGGCGTCAGGCCAAAGGCGACGCCGAGCATCCCGCGCGCGCCGGCGCCAGCCATGGGGCGGTACTGCGCATAGGGAAGCGAAGGCATGCCGCGGTCCAGCCGCATCCTGTCCGCTGCGGCGCCGAGGTCCGGGGCACTGTCGATAAGTGTGCCGTCCAGGTCGAACAGCACGGCTTCAATATGAGTGAACAAGGGCAACAGCTCCGGGGACGGTTCGTGAATGGTGCAGACGCCTGCTGCGGCTCAGGCGGCCGGCTTTTGAAGGGCCACCATATAGTTCACGCTGGTGTCGCTGCTCAGCCAGTAGCGCCCGGACACCGGGTTGTGCTCCAGGCCGCGGGTAGCCGCCAGCTCAAGGCCCGCTTGCCTGCAGAAAGCTGCAAGTTCACTGGGCCGGATCAGCTTTGCATATTCGTGGGTCCCGCGCGGCAGCATGTTCAGCACATACTCCGCCGCCACGATGGCCAGCATGAATGCTTTGGCATTGCGGTTGATGGTCGAGAAAAAGACCCAGCCACCGGGCTTGGCCAGCGTGGCGCAAGCCCGCACGACGGAAGCCGGGTCCGGCACATGCTCCAGCATTTCCATGCAGGTGACAACGTCAAACTCGCCTGCCCGCTCCAGCGCGCAGGCTTCCGCGCTGATTTCCTTGTACTCAACACCTGCGGTTCCCGCCTCCAGCGCATGGAGTTGCGCCACCTTCAGCGCCTTGGTGGACAGATCGATGCCCAGCACGCTGGCACCCTTGCGGGCCATCGAGTCTGCCAGGATCCCGCCGCCGCAGCCGATGTCCAGCACGCGCTTTCCTTGCAGGGCGGCCATGCTGTTGATCCAGTCCAGCCGAAGCGGGTTGATCTGGTGCAGGGGCCTGAATTCGCTCTCCGGGTCCCACCAGCGGTGGGCCAGGTCAGAGAATTTGGCCAGTTCGGCCGGGTCAGCATTGAGGGCTTCGGTCATGGATGAATTTTCCTTCAGGCCATGAAAAAAGCCCCGTTGCCGGGGCTTTTTTCTGCAATCCGCGAGGGATTAGCGATTGGCGCGGGTGCCGACCACTTCGACTTCCACGCGACGGTTCTTCGCGCGGCCTTCGGAGGTCTTGTTGTCAGCAACAGGCTGCTTCTCGCCCTTGCCTTCGGTGTACACGCGGTTCTTTTCGATGCCCTTGGACACCAGGTAAGCCTTGACGGCTTCAGAACGTGCAACCGACAGCTTCTGGTTGTAAGCATCGGAACCGACGGAGTCAGTGTGACCCACGGCGATGATGACTTCCAGGTTGATGCCCTTGATCTTGTCGGTCAGGTCGTCGAGCTTGGCTTTGCCTTCAGGCTTGAGGACGGACTTGTCGAAGTCAAAGAATGCATCGGCCGCATACGTCACCTTGGTGGCGGCAGGCGGGGGCGGCGGGGGTGCCGGAGGACGCGGAGCAGCAGCGGCCGGAGCCGGGGCCGGAGCCGGAGCCGGGGCAGCGCGCGGTGCTACGGGTGCAGCTGCAGGACGTGCAGGCGGGGGAGCAACAATAGCGCCATCGCAACCGACCGCAGCAGTAGCCGGCGTCCAGTTGGAATTGCGCCAGCAGAGTTCGTTTGTGCCGTTCTTCCACACGGTACCGGAGCTGTCGCGCCAGTTGTCCACTGTCTGGGCGCCTGCGGCGGTAGCGAGTGCAGCGGTAGCAAACAGCATCGCCACTTTATTCAATTTCTTCATGGTTCTCCTCTTGGG
>CAZFKW010000163.1:8280-8739 GCA_964519795.1 uncultured Ramlibacter sp.
CTCGCTGCGAAACAGGACGTTTAAGGTGACCATCACCAAAGACGTTGAGGTTATTGTGCCACACGTAACAGGGCTGACAACGCCTAAACAGGGCGTGTCACGTAGGACAAAACCTCATTCAACCGCATGTGTTGCTGCTTAGCGACATCGCCTTGGCCCTAAAATCAGACTCCTTCCCCCGCCGCCAAAGCACCCGCTCATGACCCAGTTCGCCAAAGAAACCCTGCCCATCAGTCTTGAAGAGGAAATGCGGCGCAGCTACCTCGACTACGCGATGAGCGTGATCGTCGGGCGGGCCCTTCCGGATGCGCGGGACGGCCTGAAGCCCGTACACCGCCGCGTGCTATTTGCCATGCACGAGCTCAACAACGACTGGAACCGGCCCTACAAGAAGTCCGCGCGCATCGTCGGCGACGTCATCGGCAAGTACCACCCCCACGGTGACCAGTCGGTCTACGA
>CAZFKW010000164.1:0-5051 GCA_964519795.1 uncultured Ramlibacter sp.
CGGCACCACCTGGACGGCCAACTACATTGATGGCCTGCTGGGCGACCCGCCGCCCCCGCCCACCACAGGCGTCACGCTGACCGGCAGCGGCACGCTGCAGGGGACGGAGTTTGGCGACACGCTCAACGCCAACGGTCCAGGCACGACGCTCAACGGCGGCGCGGGCGACGACACACTGGTTTCACTGTATGGCGGCGCGGTCTGGAACCATACGTTCAATGGCGGAACGGGCGACGACACGATGACTGGAAGCTATGCGCGCGATGTGTACCTGTTCAACAGGGGCGATGGCCACGACCAGATCACCGATGATGTCAGTTCCTATGGAGGAGCTACCTGGTATTACAGTCCTCTGGATCCCGAATACGTGGACCGGCTGGTGTTCGGCGCGGGTATAGCAGCGCAGGACGTCGAAGTGGAGCAGGTGGGCAACAGCCTGGTTCTCACCGTGAATGACGATGGAGGCAGCGTGACTGTCAACCGCTGGTTCGAGAGCGTCTACACGCAGATCGAAAACATCGAGTTTGCAGACGGTACGATCTGGACGCCGGTCGATGTTTCATTGATGGTCAGTGGCCAGTCCTCCGGCGTAACACTGGCAGGCACGGGTACGCTGCAGGGGACTGAATATGACGACACCCTGAGCGCCAACGGCCCCGATACCACCCTCATCGGGGGGGCGGGTGACGATACACTGGTCTCATTGCAAGGCGGCCCCACCTGGGACCAGACCTTCGACGGCGGTACCGGCAATGACACCATCACCGGCAGCTATGCGCGGGACCTGTACCGGTTCAATTCCGTCTCCGGGCATACCTGTTCAACCGCGGTGATGGCCAGGACGTGATCAGCGACACCGTGTGGAGCTACCCGAATGCTGCAGCGGCCAACTGGTTTGCGGCACACCCGGAAGACCCGGAGTACCACGACAAGCTGAAGTTTGGCGCGGGCATTGACGCGGATGAGATCTGGTTCCGCCAGTCCGGCAATGACCTTGAGGTGTCAATCATCGGGACTTCTGACAAGGTGACGGTGGATGACTGGTATAGCGGCGCCGCCTACCAGATCGAGATCATCGAGCTGGCTTCAGGTGAGCAGTTGCTGGGCAGTGCGGTGCAGAACCTGGTGCAGGCGATGGCGGCGTTCAGTCCTCCTGCGGCGGGGCAGACTTCGCTGCCGACCAGCTACCAGACCAGTCTGGGCGGCGTGATTGCGGCCAACTGGCAGTAGGGGCGGCAAGGTCAGCGGGGGCAGTGGACACCCCCGCAACCCTCCGGATTCCGCCAGCCGGAACGAAGCACAGGTGACCTCGGCCGTCCTCGCGCCGTGGGCAACCGGCTGCGCGTCGGCCGCATCTACCTCAATGGCGCCCTGTTTGACCACAACCTGCCCACCGCTTTGTCCATGAATGCTTTTCCGTATCTTGCCACTTGCGTCTTTCATCACCGCCCCCGGGTTTTGGTTCTATCGGGGCGACAACTATTCTGACACAGGGGGAGCTGAACCTCCATCACCAGCCATAGCTGAAGCGGGCGCGCAAGGCCGCGTGCCGCACTTATCTCGTTACTTAACTTGCATCTCCAAGGCGGATGTAAGCGGGGTGCTGCGTACCATCAAGACTCTTTCAACAAGGAGGTTATTCATGGCAATGCAGACACCGTTTTTTGGCAAGCGCGAACCCGAGGCCGTCAACTCCAGGTACAACCCCGGCGGCTCTGGTTTGCAGAGTCATGCGCAGCCAGGCGGCCATGCCGGGGCGCAGGCTGCCGATGCGGGTAACGCTGGTTCTGCCGCGCAGGCAGCCAACACGGCAGGCGCCCCAGCCCAGGCTGCCAATGCACCGGGCGCCGCTGTGGCCAGGGAAGGCGGCAGCAAGCTCACCGTGGGCCCCAACATCAAGCTCAAGGGTGTCGAGATCACGGACTGCGACACGCTCGTGGTTGAAGGTACCGTCGAGGCCACCATGGACTCCCGCGTGATACAGATCGCCGAGCACGGTGCGTTCAAGGGCTCGGCCGACATCGACATCGCCGAGATCCACGGCGTGTTTGACGGCAGCCTCACGGTGCGCCAGAAGCTCGTCATCCATTCCACTGGCAAGGTCACAGGCAAGATCCGCTACGGCAAGCTCGTGATCGAGGAGGGCGGGCAGCTCTCCGGCGAGATCCAGTTTGGCGCCCTGACCGGGCCGCCGACTGCAGTGGCGATGGCGCGGCCGGCGTTGCAGGCGGCATAGGACGCCTCCCGTCCGCCCTTCGGGCGCCCCCCACCGGGCGCAATGAGTGGCCCGTCCTGAGCCTGTCGAAGGGCGGTTCCGCGCATTCCCGGCCAGGCATGGCCGGGGCGCAACAGGGAGGCAATAATGGAGCCACTCGACCTCCATAAAAATCGCCATGTCCCTGCAGTCCATAGAAATCGAAACCGGAAACAACCCCACCGCCTCCATCATCCTCATGCACGGCCTGGGTGCCGATGGCAATGACTTTGTGCCGTTCACGCAGGAGCTGGACCTGAGCGCAGTGGGCGCGGTGCGCTTTGTGTTCCCGAATGCGCCAATCATGCCGGTCACCATCAACGGCGGCTATCGCATGCCGGCCTGGTACGACATACTCGGCACTGACCTCGCGCGCAAGGAAGACGAGCCCGGCCTGCGCCGGTCGCATGCGGCCATCGACGCCTTGATCGAGCGGGAGAAGGAACGCGGCATTGCGTCCA
The DNA here is from genome assembly GCA_964519795.1 of uncultured Ramlibacter sp. Classification (GTDB taxonomy): domain Bacteria; phylum Pseudomonadota; class Gammaproteobacteria; order Burkholderiales; family Burkholderiaceae_C; genus JACMQX01. The sequence continues at coordinate 2,716 of CAZFKW010000164.1, forward strand.
CCCGCATCGTGGTCGCCGGTTTCTCCCAGGGTTGCGCCATGGCGCTGATGACCGGCCTGCGCCACAGGGACAGGCTTGCAGGCATCGTCGGCATGTCGGGCTACCTGCCGCTGGCCGCGCAGACTGCGGCTGAAGTGAGCAAGGCCAATAAAGGGTTGCCGGTGTTCCTTGCGCATGGTTTGCATGACCCGGTGGTGCGGCTTGCCGGCGGCCTTGCGTCACGCGATGCACTGCGGGACATGGGCTATGACGTGGAATGGCACGAGTACCCGATGGAGCATTCGGTCTGCGCGCCCGAGGTGGCGGATCTCAACCGCTGGCTGCTGAAAGTACTGGAAGCCGACGCCTGACGGCTGCCGTTCGCTGCGGCCTTGCGGGCTCGTTGCACGCGCGTTGCACGCATATGGCGGCAGGCTGTAACAAGGATGATTTTGGTCGGTCGATGTCCTACATTCAGATGAGAGCGACACCGATCCTCCGCACCTCCTGCTCCCGATAGATTTGAGTCAGCCGGTAATTTTGTCGGCATGCGAAACCCCTCGGGGTTCTTTCAAATCATCAAGGAGTTAGTCATGACCAAGTACCCGAAAAGCCTGACCGTTATTGCCACCGCTGCCGCCCTGGTGGCAGGCGTGGCATTCGCCCAGACCAACCTGCCCCCCCAGCCTGAGCCGAACACCACCGGACAGTCCGGCTCCGCCCTCGGCGCACAGCAGCCTGGCACCGTGGACTCCGGCAGCACCATGAACAACTCCGGTGCCATGGGTGCCACCGGCGCGACTGGCGGCACCACCGGCAGCGGCGTTGACAACAGTGGCGTGTACAACAACAACGCGCAAAGCGACATCGTGTCGCCCGAGCCGCGCGCTGATCGCAACTAAGCTGTGATCCACGGCGCACGGAGGCCGCGCTTCTTTCGCGGCTTCCGTGCAATGCCTTGTACAGCCCACACCCAAACCTTTGCACCATGAACACTGAACAGTCTTCCGTATGGGACGATGTGCTCAAGGGTTTGGGCGTGGGTTGCGCCATCCTGGCGCTGCTCATGCCGGGGCAGGTCACGTCTTCGCAAATGCATCTGCAGCGCAACGTGGCCCTCGTCCAGCAGGAGCGGGTGCGCCTTGTTGCGGACTTCGGAGGCCATGCCGTGTCCGACGAAACGCGCCACCTTGCCAACTGGGCGATGCATTCACGCGACACCCGGGGCATGCCTTTCGTCATCGTGGACAAGAAGAACGTCACGGTTCATGTGTTCAGCCCCGACGGCCGGCTGCGGGGCTCCACGCCCGTGCTGCTTGGCTCGGCCATTGGCGACCACTCTGTTGATGGCATCGGCGAGCGCGAGATCTCCGGCATCCTGCCGCATGAGCGGACCACGCCATCGGGCCGGTTTGTCACAGTGCCCGGGCGTAACTCTGCAGGCGAGGACATCGTGTGGGTTGACTATGACGCCGCTGTCTCGATGCACCGGGTCCGCGCCACTGTAGCCGCCGAGCGCCGCCTGGAGCGCCTTGCATCCGCGACGGCGGACGACAACCGTATCTCCTTTGGCTGCATCAACGTGCCTGTGCGGTTTTATGACGAGATGATCCACCCGGTGCTTGGGTCGGCACGGGCAGTGGTGTATGTGCTGCCAGAAACCCGCTCGGTGCGTGACGAATTTGGAACTTACGACGTGCCTGATGCGCCCGCCCTGGCGGCAGCGGCTCTGCAAAGCCGTTAATATCAGACGGGTACGCAAGGGTCGGCACATTGGGCCGCCCTCTGCAATACACGTAACTTCTTCTTACAACGCAGGCCGCCACGCGCGAGCTGCCGTCATGGCCGCTTCGTATGATTTGCAGTCTGTAAGTCCAGAGGCTGTTGCCCAACATTGGTCCAGATGGCATCGCAACCGTACATTCTCCAGAAGTGTTTCAAGGACGCCTCCGCAGCGGCGGGTCCGGCGCTGGAGCGGTGCATCGACGACGCGGTGGGTGTGCTTCAGGAAGCAGAATCGCGGAGCATGAAGGCAAAGCAGCGCGACGAGCTGGCCATTGCCTGGCGCGAACTCCTCAAGCTCAAGCCCGTTTGGGTGACGCAGTACCCGCGCGATGTGCTGGCTGCCTTCAATGCGCCGGCTGATGCTGCGAAGTCGGGTGCGGCGCCACTTGTGAGCGCCGCTGCCGCGAGCGGCAGTTTGTCCCTGGTAGACGACGAGGAACTGGTGCAAAACATCGAGTCATCGCGCCTGCTGCAGCGGGTACTGCCGGTGGTCGAGCAGGTGCTGTCCGAGCTGGATGCCCTGATGAGCTCGGCCCTGGGCCTGCCCAATGTTGCGCCGGAACTCAATCCGG
>CAZFKW010000164.1:5061-8699 GCA_964519795.1 uncultured Ramlibacter sp.
GCCCCGACACCTTCGCACAGGCCCTGCGCCGGATGATCGACGAGGCCCAGGGCGAGCCCGAGATGCGCCTGCTGTGGTCGCGCCACATTGGCGCGCAGCTGGGCAAGGAACTCAAGGACATTTACGCGGGCCTGGTTGAGACCCTCAAGGGCGCCAATGTGCAATCGGCCAACTACCGTGTGCTGCAGACACCTGCCAGCGTGACGGCCCGGCGCATCACTGCCAGGACCGACGGCGAGGCCGGCGGCAATGGACCAGGCGCGGGCGGTTATGGCGGCATGGGTGGGGAGCCACCACCCGGAGGCCTGCTGGGTGATGGCCTGCCGGACCCCGAGCAGTACTACGACCTGTCCAACTACGAAATCAGCGATGCGCTGTTCCAGGACTTCCTGTTCCATGGAGGCTCCAACCAGCAGCAGGGCCTGGCGCCGTCCTACTACGCGTCGGTTGAGGAGGAGCTGGCAGGGCTGCGCGCCGAGCCCGACCTGCCGCCGCAGGCCTGGGAGGCCGGCCCGGCCATTACGCCCGAATACCTGGAGATGCCCGCCGTTGACCGGCCGGCCCGTTTTGTTGATGTCCTGAGCCAGCTCAGCTCCCAGGTATGGGGTGCGTATGGCCGCGCGCGCGAGCGGGCCATCCTGCGCACACAGCTGAAGAAAGACGCTACGCGGGTTGGCCAGGTGCTTGGCCTGGAGGTGGTGCGCAAGCTGGTCAACCAGGTGGCGCAGGACCCGCGCCTGCTGGTGCCGGTGCGCGAGTCCATCGTGGCGCTGGAGCCGTCGCTGTTGCGCCTGGCCATGATCGACCCGCGCTTTTTCAGCGACGAGCGCCATCCCGGCCGCCGCCTGATGGAGCGTGTGGCCGAGCGCAGCTTCAAGTACAACGACGAGTTCAGCACCGACTTCCAGGCCTTCTTTACGCCCGTGGCAGAGGCATTTGTTGCGCTGAATGAGCGCGAGATCACCGAGGTGCAGCCGTTCGAGTCCGCGCTCCAGCATCTGGAGTCGCTCTGGCTGGAGCAGGACCAGGGCGAGGATGGGCAGCGCCACGAGATGCTGCAGGCCATGCAGTTTGCGGAGGAGCGCCAGAGCCGGGCCGACCAGATTGCCTGGGACTTGAGCTCCCGACCTGACCTGGACCAGGTGCCGGCCGTGGTGCTGGATTTTCTGTACGGCCCCTGGGCGCTGGCCATGGCCCATGCGCGCATGACCGACAAGACCGGCGCCATTGACCCCATGGGCTTCGGCTCGGTGGTGACCGACCTCATCTGGAGCGTCAAGGCCGAGTTCACCCTGCGCCAGCCGGCCAAGCTGGTGGAGATGATTCCCCCGCTGCTCAAGGAGCTTCGCGCAGGGCTTGAACTGCTGGGCCGCGACCAGCGCGAGGATGAGGCTTTCTTTGAGGCGCTGATGCGACTGCACCGCCCGGCGCTGCGCCTGCGCCGCGCCAAGAACAGGCGCGATGCCATCGAGTCCGGCGCGATGGACCTGGACGCCGAGGCCTTGCCGGCCACGCCCGAACAGCGTCAGGCCAGGGCCGCAGCGCTGCCTTGGCTGGCACGCCAGGACATGGCGGCGGCGGGCTTTGAAGACACCTTGCCGACAGCGCCTGGCCAGTTGGCGGAAGACCTGCCCCAGGGGCAGCCGCAGCAGTTGGCCGCCGCGGCCGCTGCCCCTGCCGCAGACACCCTGGAGAGTGCCGGGGCCGAGGGGCAGGGCACCCCGCAGGAGCAGGCGGAGCCGGTGGATAGCGGCCCGACGCCCGCAGAGATTCTCGCCACCCTCACGACCGGCTGCTGGGCCGACCTCTTCTCCAAGGGCCGCTGGCTGCGCGCCCAGCTGATCTGGGCAAGTTCCAAGGGCACACTGTTCATGTTCGTGAGCCATGGCGGCCAGCCGCACTCCATGACCAAGCGCAGCTGCGAGCGGCTGATCCGCGAGCGCCTGCTGCGGCCGGTGGACAGCCATGGCGTAGTGGCCCATGCGCTGGATGCGGTCGCTCGCGAGGCGGCGCCCGGCAACCAGCCGGGCAGCGACGGCAGCGGGTCCACCTCGCGGCCCATGCCGATGGATGGGGGCGGCGGCCGCGGCAAGGGCCATGCACCGCGCCGCTCGCCGACCGCCAGCCAGATGGGCATGATGGCCTGACCGGGTCCGGCCGGTGAGCCCCGGCTCAGGGCTGTGAAGCGACTGCGCCGGCAAAATTTTTGTAACGCCGCGTGGGGCGATCACGCCACTCGCAGCCGAACCAGCTGAAGCCACACATGTAACCTGTGGACGGCAGTGAACCTGCATGTTCTGGCGCGCTGTGTTGTAACAGCCCGTTGTGTTCCCGGCCGGCTGCAAGTAGGATTTGTCCTACGCGGGGCTGGCAATGGTCCCGGTGCAATGGCAACACACGGCGACGAAGAGCGCCACTTGATCTGGTGGAATCAAAATTCGCAAGTCAGCTTCCAGTTTCCTGATGGTGGTCGTGCTCGGCATGAGCATGTTGCTGTGCCTTCCCGCCGTGGCCCGCCAGGCGGTTGACTTTGCAGGTGCCAGGCCCTCCGCGGACGCCACGTGGGTGGGCCGCTGGATCAGCGAAACCGCCGACAACCAGGGCATGCCCTTTGTCATCGTCGACAAGAAGGGCGCCCGCATTTTTGTGTTTGACGCTGCTGGCAGACTCATGGGCAATGCCCCCGCATTGCTCGGCCTTGCGCCGGGGGACGATTCGGTGCCGGGCATCGGCCAGCGCGAGCTCTCGCAGATTCTTCCCCATGAACGCACCACGCCGGCAGGCCGCTTTGTCTCCGTGCCGGGGCGCAATCTCAAGGGTGAGCAGGTGATCTGGGTTGATTACAACGCCGGCCTGGCGATTCACCGCGTGCGCGCTGGCAATCCGGAGCAACGCCGGCCGCAGCGCCTGGCCTCGGCATCGGTGGAGGACAACCGCATCTCGCTCGGCTGCGTTGTGGTGTCGCTGGAGTTTTTCGAGAACGTGGTCCATGCCACGCTGGGGAAGACGCGCGGCGTGATCTACGTCTTGCCGGAGTCAAGCCCAGTCAACGAGTTCTTCGGAAGCCATTAGGCCGCAGCCTGTTCAAATGCAGCGCCTGCGGCGCTGAAAATTGCGAGCCGCGCGTTGCGCGGTGTTCTGTCCTGTACCTCGCGCAAGGCTGTGGGCAGGGCTGTGGGCGCTTCACTGCGGCGCCCCTACGCTACGCTTCGGGGTCCCCTGCGCTTCTCGAAATCGAGGGGTCGCTACGGGTCGAATTTTGCAAAGGGCGCTGAACGCGCCTTTGAAAAATTCGCTCCTTCGCTTCTCCGCGTTCCGCGGAGCAACCCTCGATTCTTCCGGTGCTCGGCGCCAAAGAGGCGCGCCCACAGCCCTGCCCACAGCCTTGCAGCCAGCATCGTGGTGCACCACCGGTGGCGGTCTCCTGAATCGGGGTGCGGCACCTGTGGCGGTCTCCTGCACCGGGATAAGCATCAAGCTTCTCCCGGTGAGTGGTGGGAGTGAGAATATGCCGCCCCATCACCTCCGGAGCGCTGGGACGAGCGTGGGGTCGGATCACGATTCAGGACACGGGCGCAGACGGAGGGTCCCTTTTCCTGGATGCGCCGCGCGAGGCCTGTGAAGTCGCAGTCTGACGA
>CAZFKW010000165.1:0-2398 GCA_964519795.1 uncultured Ramlibacter sp.
CCCTCAAAACCAACCCCGACTCGCGCCGCATCATCGTGAGCGCCTGGAACGTGGCCGAGCTGAGCAAGATGGCGCTGATGCCCTGCCATGCGTTCTTCCAGTTTTATGTGGCCCCTTCGCAGGTGGCGGGTGAGCCCGGCAAGCTGAGCTGCCAGCTCTACCAGCGCAGCGCCGACATCTTCCTGGGCGTGCCGTTCAACATTGCCAGCTACGCCCTGCTCACCCACATGGTGGCGCAGCAGTGCGACCTGGCCGTGGGTGACTTCATCTGGACGGGCGGCGACTGCCACATCTACAGCAACCACCATGAGCAGGTGGAGTTGCAGCTCTCACGCACGGCCTTTCCCTACCCGGTGCTCAACATCAAGCGCAGGCCGGCCTCGATTTTCGAGTATGAGTACGAAGACTTCGAGGTACTGGAGTACCAGAGCCACGGGGCCATCAAGGCGCCGGTGGCGGTCTGAGGCGCCGCAACTTCGTCCGACACCAGCCCGTCAAGCTGCATAGCCCATGAACCTGCACATCATCCTCGCGCGCGCGCGCAACGGCATCATCGGCAAGGACAACGCCATGCCCTGGCACCTGCCTGAAGATCTGGCGCATTTCAAGCGGACGACCATGGGCAATCCGGTGATCATGGGGCGCAAGACCTGGGATTCGATTCCGGCGAAGTTCCGGCCATTGCCCGGCCGCACCAACGTCGTCATCACGCGCCTGCCCGACTGGAAAGCTGAAGGCGCGTTACGCGCAGGCTCGCTTGAGGAAGCCGTCGCGCTATGCCCACCGGATGCGGACGCCTGGATCATGGGGGGTGCGCAGATCTACGCACAGGCATTGCCGCTTGCGACCTCAGCGGTGGTCACCGAGATCGACGCCGACTTCGACGGTGACGCCCTCGCCCCGGCATTCGGTCCGGAGTGGATCGAACTGGCGCGGGAAGACCATGTCTCCAGCACAGGTCTCAAGTTCAGCCATGTGACCTACGGCAACAGTGCCAGTGTCCAGAAGTCATAGGCCGCGCGACATCATGACCCCACTGTTGATCTGTGCCTACAACCCGCGCTACCTGGACCATGTGCTGCAGTGGCTTCGTTCGTGCGGCGTCGAAGAGAAATATCGCATCTTTGCCTGGGACAATGGCGGCGCTGCTGAGATACTCCGCAAGTTCGGCCTGAAATGGCATTGCGTCCAGGACGCGGAAACGGGCGCCGCGGTCAACGTCGGCAAGGCACTTGCCATGCAATACCTGGTGGATGCCGTCAATGAAGTCATGCCCGACGCGGACTGCTATGTCTGCATGGACGACGACATCATCGTGGACCGGGACCACCTGGATGCACTTGTCGCTGCCGCCCGCCGGCCGGGCCTGGGCATGATCGCGCCAAAGTTTCATCCGTTCAATTCCGTGGTGCCGGACGGAGGAACGGTGAACTGCCTTGAGCCCGGGGGGCTGCGCCTGCTGACTTATCCCGTGGAGGATCGCACCGTCCGCAACACCGGCCGCGTGGCGGGCGGGCTGTTCGCCCTGTCAAGGGCTTCCATCGCCAGGCTGTCCTGGGCACCTTACCTGTATCCGATACTGGCCAACACCAACCAGGAGCCTGTTGTCTACTGGACCGAAGACGCCACGCTCGACGGTGCGCTGACCGCTGCAGGACTGACCAACGGGTATCTTGCCGGCAGCGAGCTTGTCCCCGTGATCCACCTGCCTGAGCTGGACCCCGACTACATGAAATGGAAACTCAGGGCGCGGGAGACGCCGCCGATGTCCGGCTATGCGGCTCCAGGCAGCTGATCCGGAACGCCGGCGCGGCGTCTGGCACCGGCACTCCGCACGGGCACGAAGGCAGGCAAAATCGGTGTTCCATTACCCAAGGGCGACCCCGTGAAAATTGCGACCTGGAACGTGAACTCCCTCACAGCGCGGCTTCAGCACGTGCTGGACTGGCTGGCTGCCAACCCCGTCGATGTCCTGTGCCTGCAGGAATTGAAGATGACCGACGACAAGTTTCCGATGGAAGTGTTGCAGTCAGTCGGCTACCACGCGGCGTCTTTTGGCCAGAAAACGTATAACGGCGTAGCCATCCTGTCACGCACGCCGCCGCGTGATGTGGTTAAAAACATTGTGGGGTTCGAGGATGAGCAGTCCCGCGTGATTGCCGCGACGGTGGACGGACCCGCCGGGGCACTGCGCGTGCTCAACGGCTATTTTGTCAACGGCCAGGAGCCCGGGAGTGAGAAGTTCGCCTACAAGATGAAATGGCTGGGCGGCCTGCAGAACTATGTGCGGGCCGAGCTCGCCGCGCACCCGCAACTGGTGCTGTTGGGTGACTTTAACGTCGCACCCGAAGACCGGGACTCCTACGACCCCGACGGTCTGCGCGAGACGATTCACCAC
>CAZFKW010000165.1:2408-8658 GCA_964519795.1 uncultured Ramlibacter sp.
TGGGCTGCCCAAGGAGGCGGCCGAGTTGTCGTTGCATTTCCGGCAACTGCTGGCACTGGGCCTGACTGACAGCTTCCGCATGTTCGAGCAGCCACCCAGAAGCTATTCATGGTGGGACTACCGGATGCTCGGCTACCAGAAGAACCGCGGGCTGCGGATTGACCACATCCTGGTGAGTGAGGCGGTCAGGCCGCTGGTGAAGAGCTGCGTGATAGACCGGGTGCCACGCAAGTGGGAGAAGCCGAGCGACCACGCGCCGGTGATACTGGAGATCTGAAAAGCGCGGTCACGCGCCGGTGACATTGGATTTGAAAAGCCTGTCATTGCGGGCTCTTAAGAAACACCACTCAAGTGATTGATTCGTAAGGATGTTTCATGCGGCCTGCTCGACGGCGACGAGTTTCATGCCCAATTTGTTGGCACGCTGAGCCAGGTTGTGCATGACTCGTTCGCGGTAGCGCTCATCATAGTAGGCTTGGCCCTGATCGACATATTCCTCGCCCTTGGTCAGCATGGTGTAGATCAGGCGCGCCAATTTGTGGGCTGCGGCGGCGATGGCCTTGGGTTTGTCCATGCGTGAGCACATTCGTCTGTAGTACGCGCCCAGCGCCGACTGGCTGGTGCGCAGCCCTGCGGCGGCCAGTCGCAGCGCCTGGGCGGCCCGGTTGGCCACCCGCTTGGTCTTGCCGCTCATCACCTTGCCGCCGGTGATTCTGGTGCCCGGGCACAGGCCCAGCCAGCTTGCAAAGTGCGCGACGCTGGCAAAGCGGGACATGTCGGCGCCCGTCTCGCTGATCACCGCCAGCGCAGTGGTCACGTCGATGCCGTCGATGCGGGTGAGATCCACCCCGCACATCTTGAACAGGCGCGCGCGCAGGTCAAACTTGGGCGCATTGCGCGAGCGGCTGCGCTTCTTGCCCTTGGCCGGCTCGCCCTCATGAACTTGCAGGCTTTGCAGCTGCGCTTCGATCTGCACGTCGCACTCGGCCAGTTGGGTGTCGATGAAGTCGAACGCCTGCAGTGCCTGCTTGAGCGCAAACAGATGCTCGGCGCGCCAGTTGCCTTGCAGGCTCTTGGCGATCTCATCGGCGCTGGCGTGGATACGCACGTCCTTCATCGCCGCCAACACGTGACCATCGCGCTCGCCCGCCACGATGGCGCGCAGGATTCTCTGGCCCGTCTGCCCCACCACGTCGGCAATGACGTTGGCCAGCTGGATGTTCATCTGCGTGAGCGCCTTTTGCATATGCTGCACAGAGCGGCTCTGGCTGCGCAGCAGCATCTCGCGCTGGCGCCACAGCGAGCGCAGCACGCACACCTGCTGGCCCGGGCGAAACGCCCCTGCCAGCAGACCGTAGGTCATCAACTGCTGCAGCCACTGGCAGTCCAGCACATCGGACTTGCGCCCCGAGACGCTCTTGACGTGGCGCGCGTTGACCAGCAGCACCGTGAAGCCCCGAGACTCCAGCAACTCGAACAGGGGAATCCAGTACACCCCGGTGGACTCCATCGCCACCGTGTCCACGCCGCAGGCGTCCAGCCAATCGGCCAGGGTATTCAGATCAACGGTGAAACTGGCAAATTCCCGTACCGCCCGCTCGTCCCGATCCGGCGGCACGGCCACAAAGTGCGATGCGCTGCCAATGTCGATGCCTGCGGCGTTGGGGTGGGTGATCGCCAAGGCTGGGGCCTTGCCCGGTTTCAACGAAGTGTTGCGTTTGCGTTGCACCATAAATTGCTCCATCATTCAGGTTGGAATGCGGCGCCGCATCGGGTACGTCGTCTTGCTCACTCTCTTAAACGGGATATCTGCCCGGCAGATGCGAACCGCCAGGCAGATTCACCAATGTCGATGACGTCACCCAGGACCACGCTTGACCTCGGGCAGCTAGCACCATTGCCACATCGGTCTTTTGCGGCGCCGCTTCCACCTTACAACACTCCACCCAGTGTTTCTTCGGCGCGGTTTGCGGCAGCAGGCCGATTACTTCGCTTGATCCGCAATCCATGGTGGCGTGACGTGGTGTTGCTTCTGGCCGCCATGGATCCCGGATCGAGTCCGGGATGACATGATCTCTTTATTCCAAACCCAGCTCCTGAATTTTGCGGGTAATCGTATTGCGCCCGATCCCAAGCTTCTGCGCGGCCTCGATGCGTCGGCCTTTGGTGTTGGCCAGCGCCGTGAGGATGAGCCTGGACTCGAAACGGCGGGTCAGCGCATCCCAGACGTCGTGGCGGCCGGTAGCCAGGAGCTCCAGCGCTTCCGCTTCCAGGCCGCCTTCCCAGCTGCCGGCCTGCGGCGTCATGACCGGGACCGCCCCGATGGCGCCGCCCGACTCTTCTGGCGGCGGGTCCTCGGCCGGTGCTGCTGCGACAGGCGGCGAAACGTCAGGCTTTGGCGCCTGGGCAACCGGCACGCGCACCTGCGGCATGTCAGTGGCAGCCAGCGCCACTTCCGGGGGCAGGTCCTTGGCCTCGATCACCTGGGCAGGCGCCATCACGGTGAGCCAGTGGCAGATGTTTTCCAGCTGGCGCACATTGCCGGGAAACGAGAAGTTGCCAAGTTGCGCCAGTGCGGCGTCAGCGATGCGTTTGGGCTCAACGCCAAGCTGCTTGGCGCTGATCTGCAGGAAATGGCGCGTGAGCATGGGGATGTCCTCCTTGCGCTCACGCAGGGCCGGCAGGCGCAGGCGGATGACGTTCAGGCGGTGGAACAGGTCTTCGCGGAACCCGCCTTCCTTGACTCGTTGCTCAAGGTCCTGGTGGGTGGCAGCAATCACGCGCACATTGGCCTTGACTGAACTATGGCCGCCGACCCGGTAGAAATGCCCGTCACTCAAGACGCGCAGCAGGCGCGTCTGCAGGTCGAAGGGCATGTCGCCGATTTCATCCAGGAAAAGTGTGCCGCCATCGGCCTGCTCGAAGCGGCCACGGCGCATGGTCTGCGCACCTGTGAACGCACCGCGCTCATGTCCGAAGAGCTCACTCTCCAGCAGGTCCTTGGGGATGGCCGCGGTGTTGATGGCCACGAAAGGGCCATTGGCACGCGGTGAATGCCTGTGCAGCGCCCGCGCCACCAGTTCCTTGCCCGTGCCCGACTCGCCGGTGATCATGACGGTGACGTTGCTCTGCGAGAGGCGGCCAATGGCACGGAACACGTCCTGCATTGCCGGCGCCTGGCCCAGCATTTCAGGGGCGGCCGACATGCGTTCTTCGGCCACTTCCTCGCGCTGGCTTTCTTCCACCGCGCGGCGGATCAGTTCCACCGCCTTGGGCAAGTCAAAGGGCTTGGGAAGGTATTCAAATGCGCCGCCCTGGAATGCCGACACGGCGCTGTCCAGGTCGGAGAAAGCCGTCATGATGATGACCGGCAGTCCGGGGTGCTTCTCCTTGACCTTGTCAAGCAGGTCAAGTCCCGAACCGCCAGGCATGCGGATGTCGCTGACAAGTATCTGCGGGCCATCATCGTCGCCGGCCGTTTCAAGCGCAGCGAGCACTTCGCGCGGATTGGTGAAGCTGCGGGTGGGCAGGTCTTCGCGCAACAGCGCCTTCTCCAGCACGAAGCGGATGGATTGGTCATCGTCTACGATCCAGATCGGCTTCATGTTTTTCTAGTGTCCTCGGGTCTAGGGCAACGGAATCAACAATTTGAAGTCCGTACGGCCTGGAACGCTGTCGCACTCGATCAGGCCATGGTGTTGCTGCACAAAGGTTTGCGCCAATGTCAGCCCCAGCCCTGAGCCGCCTTCCCGCCCCGATACGAGCGGGTAAAAAATACGGTCTTTGATCGAGTCCGGCACGCCGGGCCCATTGTCAATGACATGCAATTCCAATGCCAGTCGGTAGCGCTGCTTGCCAAATGTGACCTGTCGGGCAATCCGGGTGCGGAAAATCAGGGAGGCATCACCTGCGGCAATTCTTTCGGCCAGCGCCTGGCATGCGTTGTGGGCGATGTTCAGCACCGCCTGGATCAACTGCTCACGGTCACCACGGAACTCGGGGATCGATGTGTCGTACTCCCGGATCACACGCAGGCCACGGGGAAACTCCGCCAGGATCAGTGAGCGCACGCGTTCACAGACCTCATGGATATTGACGTCACCCACCACATGCGGTCGGCGGTGCGGGGCCAGCAGCCGGTCCACCAGCGTCTGCAACCTGTCCGCCTCATGGATGATGACCTGGGTGTATTCCTTGAGGTCACGTGACCCGATCTCCATTTCGAGCAATTGCGCCGCGCCGCGGATTCCGCCCAGCGGGTTCTTGATCTCATGGGCCAGGTTGCGGATGAGCTCCTTGTTGGCCTGGGCCTGGTCGATCAGTCGCTCCTCGCGGTCTTGCCTGGCCTGCTGCTCCAGTGGCAGCAGTTCCACGATGATCTCGCCCTGCTTCTCCGTCTGCGCCACGATCACATGGACAGGCATCGGGTCATGGTTCATCCGCTTGAGCCAGGCGTCGTAGCGCAGCGCGGCAAACTCGTTGCTGCCGGCGCCTTCCAGCGCGTTCTGCAGGATATGCGGCTCGGTGAACGAATCTGCGAAATGCGAGCCTTCGATGATGCGGCGCGAGGTGCCCAATGCGTCTTCGAGTGCCGAGTTGGCGAACAGTACGGTACCGTCGCTTCGCACGACGGCCACCAATGTGGCCAGGAGATCAAAAGACTGGAAGCGGGCGTAGAAGGATGTGGACTTGCTCAAGCTGCCTATTTTGCAGCACTATTGCCCGGCATCCCAAGGCTGCGGGGACTTACTGCCGCGCAGTGGCGGCAGAGCGCCCGAGTTCCCGCTTTATGCCCGCAATATCGCTGTCATTGCGTGCGATGCCTGCCTTCAGCTCGGCCACGCGGTCCAGGTACTTCTGGTAGTTGCGGGCTTCGTCGCCGCGTTTTTCGGGCTCGCCATTGTTGTATTCCTTGAGCAGTTCCGCCTGGCGGGCTTCGGCCTTCTTCAACTCCGACTCCAGGATGGCGCGGGCATCGGAGTCGCGGGCGCGCTGCTCACTGGCATCAATGCGCTGGCCCGCCTGCGGGGCTGTGGCCACCCGGGTCACGGCGCCGGCGGGGGCCGCAGCAGCGGGTGCCGCAGCAGTCGCCTGCGGCCGGGTCCCCTGGACCACGGTGACGTTGCCGCCTTCAACCAGTTTGCAGCCGCGCGACTGTGCATCCGCCGCGTTGTTGGTGTATTCGTTGCCGCAGCGGAAGATCCGATCCTGGGCATGGCTGTTTGCTGCCAGAACGATAGCTGCCAGCGGAAGCAGTAAAAGATGTTTCATTGGCTAACTCCTCGCATCGGGATGTGCAGGGACGGTCTGCCAGTATGCGGCAATCAGCCACAAAATCAAAATTTGTGGACTTGCCGCAATGAAAAAGGACGGCCAAAGCCGTCCTTTCCTGGCAACACACTGTAAGGATTTACAGCGTGACAAACATGCGCCCAGGCGCTGTGAAAAGCCAGCGGGCCACGCTCACAGCGAATAGTACATGTCGAATTCCACGGGGTGCGTGGCCATGCGGAAGCGCGTGACCTCGCCCATCTTCAGCTCGATGTAGGCGTCGAGCATGCTGTCGGTGAACACGCCGCCCTTGGTCAGGAAGCTGCGGTCCTTGTCCAGGTAATCCAGCGCCTGGTCAAGGCTGTGGCAGACGGTCGGGATCTTCGCGTCTTCTTCCGGCGGAAGGTGGTACAGGTCCTTGGTGGCCGCTTCGCCGGGGTGGATCTTGTTTTCCACGCCGTCCAGGCCGGCCATCATGAGGGCCGAGAAGCCGAGGTACGGGTTGCAAAGAGGGTCGGGGAAGCGCGCTTCGATGCGGCGGCCCTTCGGGTTGGCCACGAACGGGATGCGGATGGATGCGGAGCGGTTCTTGGCCGAGTAGGCCAGCTTCACAGGAGCCTCGAAACCCGGAACCAGGCGCTTGTAGCTGTTGGTGCCGGGGTTCGTGATGGCGTTCAGCGCGCGGGCATGCTTGATGATGCCGCCGATGTAGTACAACGCGAAGTCCGACAGGCCTGCGTAGCCGTCACCTGCGAACAGGTTCTTGCCGTCTTTCCAGATGGACTGGTGAACGTGCATGCCGGAGCCGTTGTCGCCAACGATGGGCTTGGGCATGAAGGTCGCGGTCTTGCCGTAGGCGTTGGCCACGTTCTGCACCACGTACTTGAGCAGGATGGTCCAGTCGGCGCGCTGCACCAGCGTGCTGAACTTGGTGCCGATCTCGTTCTGGCCGGCACCGGCCACCTCGTGGTGGAACACC
>CAZFKW010000166.1:0-8657 GCA_964519795.1 uncultured Ramlibacter sp.
CTTGGCGCTTGCCCAGGTTCTCATGCCAGGGGGCCAACTGCCGCACTAACTGCAGGCCGGTGAGGAAATCAAGGTACTTGCGAACGGTGGGCTCGGTCAGTCCAAGATTGCGTCCGATGTCGGAGCCGTTCCAGGTCTGGGCGTGGTAGTGAGCCAGAACGCGCCAGAAGCGCTGCATGACAGGCGCGGCGACATTCAGGCCAAGCTGCGGCAGGTCGCGCTCGATGACCAGGGACAGGTAGTCGCGCAGCCAGCGCAGCGCCGCGCGATCATTGCCCGCCAGGCAGGCGCGCGGGAAGCCGCCGCGCAGCCACATGGATTACAGCGGAATGCCGGGTGCCTCTGCCAGCCCAAGGCCGCCCATGTACAGCAGGCTCAACCGCCCGGCAAGGGATTCGCCGGACTGGCGCAGCAGCAGTGGTGAGGCGCTGCCCAGCAGCAGGAACTGCGCAGGGTTGTCATGCCGGTCTATCAGGGTCCGAAGCAGGGGGAAGAGATCGGGCCGGCGCTGCACTTCATCAATGACAACGGTACGGCCTTGCGACAACAGGCTCTGCAGGACGGCGGAAGGCTCTGCCAGCTCTGCCAGCGCCTGCGGGTCTTCCAGATCGAAATAGGCGCAACGATGCGTTGCGGCATAGGCCTGGGCCAATGTGGTCTTGCCAACCTGGCGCGCACCCAGCAGGGCGACGGCACGCGACTCGGCAAGCCTTCCGGACAGGGCTTCGAGCAACCGGCTTCGGTCAATCATGGGGTTGGATATTACCTTGAAAATTAAAAAGGTTGCTTTCAATTTTCAAGGCTGCATTGCGCTGGTGTTCAGCTGCGCAAGCCTCTCGGGGGTGCCGACATCCGTCCAGGCGCCGGTGTAGAGCTCTGCAGTCACCTGCTGATTGTCCATCGCGGCGCGCAACAGCGGAGCCAGCGGGGCTTTGAGGCCTCCCGGGTTGCCGGGGGGCAGGCTGTCGAAGAAGGCCTTGCGATACAGGGCGACGGTGGAGAAGGTGTAGCGCGTGTCCGCATCGCGCAGGGCCAGGCCTTCGGGCGACAGGCCGAAATCGCCCCTGGGGTTGTGCGGCGGGTTGGGCACGAGCCAGATATGAGCGAGCTTGCCGCCGGCTGCAAAGCGTTTGAATGCTTCCTGCGTGAAGCTGAAGTCCGGCATGAACACGTCGCCCGCCAGCACCCAGAAAACATCGTCCAGCAACGGCAGTGCGCGGGCGATGCCGCCGGCGGTCTCCAGCGCGCCACCGAAGTCGCGGCCTTCGTGCGAATAGGTCAGGGACACGGCACCGGCTCCATCCAGGAAGGGGCTGTCGCCCCAGCGGGCCGCAATCGCACCCCCGAGCCAGGCGGTGTTGACCGCAATGTCCCGGAAGCCACCGCGCGCCAGCGCCTCCATTGGCCACTGCATCAGTGGCTTGCCGCGTACGTCAAGCAGGGGTTTGGGCGTCGTGTCCGTCAACGGCCGCATGCGTTCACCGCGGCCAGCGGCAAGGATCAAGGCCTGAGCCGGACGCGATGGCGCCCCCAACGTTGTGCTCATTCCGTGTCGCCCCGGTCCAGCGAGCGCTGCTCGGTCCACTCTGGCTGGAAGCGGTTGACCAGCGCAAACATCAGGCCGCGCGCCTTGGCCGAATGGTCGCCGCCAAAGTTGCAGACATATACGTCGAGCGTCACCGCCTTCTGCTCGGGCCAGGTGTGCACGCACAGGTGTGACTCGGCCAGCAGCACGGTGGCGGTGATGCCGCCCGGGCCCTTGTCCGTGGCGGGGAAGGTGTGGAACAGGTGGTTGACCGATTGCAGGCCAACGGCATTGACAGCCTTGACGCACCACTCGCCCAGCAGTGCGGCATCGGTCAGCCACGATGGGTCACAACGGCATTGGTGAAGGTCAGCGGTCAGGTGGAGGCCTTGCATGCTTGGACTTTAGAGCATCCTGATCCTTCGCGTTCCCGGCACTTTCGCAGGTAAATGCGCGAAACCGCCCTTCGGCCGGCTCAGGACGGGCCGCAAGGCCCGTTTCGGGGGGCGTCCAGTAAAATACCGGGTTTCCCCCAGTTTCCAACCCAAACACCCCCTCCGGAGCAGCCTGCATGGCCAACACCCAACTGATGGCGAACGCGATCCGCGCGCTTGCCATGGACGCAGTCCAACAAGCCAACTCCGGACACCCCGGTGCGCCCATGGGCATGGCCGACATGGCCGTCGCCCTCTGGGGCCGTCACCTCAGGCACAGCCCCCACAATCCCGCCTGGTTTGACCGCGACCGTTTCGTGCTGTCCAACGGCCACGGCTCCATGCTCATCTACTCGGTGCTGCACCTCACGGGCTACAAGCTGCCGATCGGCGAGCTGAAGAATTTCCGCCAGCTGCACAGCAAGACGCCGGGCCACCCCGAAGTGGGCTACACGCCGGGCGTCGAGACCACTACCGGCCCGCTGGGGCAAGGCATCACAAACGCAGTCGGCATGGCATTGGCCGAAAAGCTGCTCGCGAAAGAATTCAACCGCGACGGCCATGATGTCGTCAATCACCACACCTACGTGATGCTGGGCGACGGCTGCCTCATGGAGGGAATCAGCCATGAAGCCTGTGCCCTGGCCGGCGCCTGGAAGCTGAACAAGCTCATCGCGCTGTATGACGACAACGGCATTTCCATCGACGGCCAGGTGGCGCCCTGGTTCATCGACAACACCGCGTTGCGGTTTGCAGCTTATGGCTGGAATGTCATTGGCCCGATTGACGGCCATGATGTGGACGCGGTGGACCGTGCGATTGCCGACGCGAAGAACTCCGCCGACAAGCCGAGCTTCATCATCTGCAAGACGCACATCGGCAAAGGCAGCCCGAACCGCGCCAATACGTCCAAAGCCCATGGCGAGCCGCTGGGCGCGGAAGAAATCAAGCTCACGCGCGAGGCCATCGGATGGGCGCACGAGCCCTTCCAGATCCCCAAGGAAGCCTACGACCTGTGGGATGCCAAGGCCAAGGGCCTGGCGGCAGAAGCCGACTGGGACGCGAAGTTCGCCGCCTACAAGGCTGCCCATCCGGAGCTTGCAAAAGAGTTCGTCCGCCGAATGAAGGGCGAGCTGCCGAAGAACTTCAACCAGGTCGCCGTGGACACTGTGCTGGCCGCGCACGAAAAGGCCGAGACGGTGGCCTCGCGCAAGGCGTCCCAGCTCGCCCTGGAGTCCTTCACCGCTGCGCTGCCCGAGATGCTTGGCGGTTCGGCCGACCTGACGGGCTCCAACCTCACCAACACCAAGGCCACGCCGCCCCTGCGCTTCGACCTGGCGGGCGATGTGGTGACGACACCGGAGGGCCTGGGGGGGCGGCACATCAACTACGGCGTGCGCGAGTTCGGCATGGCCGCCATCATGAACGGCGTCACGCTGCATGGCGGCTATATTCCTTACGGCGGCACCTTCCTGACGTTCAGCGACTACAGCCGCAATGCCATCCGCATGGCGGCACTGATGAAAAAGCGGGTGATCCATGTGTTCACCCACGACTCCATCGGCCTGGGTGAAGACGGCCCCACGCACCAGTCCATCGAGCATGCGGCCAGCCTGCGCCTGATCCCCAACCTTGACGTCTGGCGCCCCGCCGACACGGCCGAAACCGCCGTGGCCTGGGCCGTAGCCCTGCGCAACAGCGACAAGCCGACGGCCCTGCTGCTGAGCCGCCAGAACCTGCCCTATGCGCCCAAGGCGGACCTGGGTGACCTGGGCGACATCAGCCGCGGCGCCTATGTGCTGGCCGAGCCGGCGCGAGCGGGCCTGAAGAAGAAGCCGCAGGCCGTGATCATTGCCACCGGTTCCGAAGTGCAGCTGGCGCTCAAGGCGCAGGAGCTGCTGGCCGCGAAGAAAATCGCCGTGCGGGTGGTCTCCATGCCCAGCAGCACCACCTTCGACCGCCAGGACCGCGCCTGGAAGAACGAAGTCCTGCCGGCAGGCGTGCCGCGCATCGCGGTTGAAATGGGCGCGACGGACGGCTGGTGGAAGTACGGCTGCGCGGCTGTCGTCGGCATCGACAGCTACGGCGAGTCGGCCCCGGCGCCGGTGCTGTTCAAGCACTTCGGCTTCACGGCGGAGAATGTGGCGGAGACGGTGCAGGCCGCACTGGCCCGAAAGAAATAGCCTGTCATCCCGGGCTTGACCCGGGATCCATGGGGGCACGAAGAGATGATTCTTTGGCGCCTGCATGGATTCCGGATCAAGTCCGCAACGACAGTCAAGGAATTTTCATC
The DNA here is from genome assembly GCA_964519795.1 of uncultured Ramlibacter sp. Classification (GTDB taxonomy): domain Bacteria; phylum Pseudomonadota; class Gammaproteobacteria; order Burkholderiales; family Burkholderiaceae_C; genus JACMQX01. The sequence continues at coordinate 4,253 of CAZFKW010000166.1, forward strand.
ATCCAGGAGCAAACGACATGAGCATCAAAATCGGCATCAACGGCTTCGGCCGCATCGGGCGCAACGTCCTGCGCTCGGCCGTGCAGAATTTCAGCGACATCGACATCGTCGGCATCAACGACCTGTTGGAGCCTGACTACCTGGCCTACATGCTGCAGTACGACAGCGTGCACGGCCGCTTCAAGGGTGAGGTTTCTGTCGAAGGCAACACCCTCATCGTCAACGGCAAGAAGATCCGCCTGACGCAGGAACGCGACCCGGCCAATCTCAAGTGGAATGAGGTCGGCGCCGATGTCGTCATCGAATCCACCGGCCTGTTCCTGGACAAGGACGGTGCGGGCAAGCACATCGCCGCCGGCGCGAAGAAGGTCATCATCTCCGCGCCCAGCAAGGACGACACGCCGATGTTCGTCTTCGGCGTGAACGACAAGACCTACAAGGGCGAGGCCATCATCTCCAACGCCTCCTGCACCACCAACTGCCTGGCTCCGCTGGCCAAGGTGCTGAACGACAAGTGGGGCATCAAGCGTGGCCTGATGACCACCGTGCACGCCGCCACCGCCACGCAGAAGACCGTGGACGGTCCTTCAAATAAGGACTGGCGCGGCGGCCGCGGCATTCTGGAGAACATCATTCCGTCGAGCACCGGCGCGGCCAAGGCTGTCGGTGTGGTGATCCCCGAGCTCAACAAGAAGCTCACCGGCATGAGCTTCCGTGTGCCGACCTCCGACGTGTCGGTGGTGGACCTGACGGTGGAACTGCTCAAGGACGCCACGTACAAGGAAATCTGCGCCGAGTTCAAGGCCCAGTCCGAAGGCGCGCTCAAGGGCATCCTCGGCTACACCGAAGACAAGGTCGTGGCCACTGATTTCCGCGGCGACACGCGTACGTCCATCTTCGACGCCGACGCCGGCATTGCGCTGGACGGCACCTTTGTCAAGCTGGTGAGCTGGTACGACAACGAGTGGGGCTACTCCAACAAGTGCCTGGAGATGGTGCGCGTCGTGGCGAAGTAATTGCCCGAATCCCCCGGCTGCGAGCGGCCCCAGCCAAAAGCGCCTTCGGGCGCTTTTTTTATGGACAGCGCCCACGGGGAGCCGCGCACTCCGCTTCTATAGTCTCTTCTTCGTAATGAATCAACGTCAAGAGGCTTTAAGTGCTGAAAACCCCTGCGTTCGATGAGTGGCTGGCCGGCAAGAGTTGGGATCTCTGCGTGCGCTACTGCACCGTCGTGGCGATCCTGATGCTGCCCGCCACGCTGGCCATCAATGGGCCGCTGGTCCAGGAGGGGGACTTCACGACATCCGCCTCCGACTGGTGGCTCCTGGCCTGGCAGGCCATGGTGGAGCTGACCTGCATTGCCATGCTGCTGCTCAACCGCTGGTTGCCCGGGCTGCGCGGCCGCGTTTTGCCGCTGTATGTGTTCTGCACGCTGTTCATGCTGCTCACCACCTGGGCGGGCATGCGTGCCGTCCTGATTGGCGGGGGCGGCCTGCTGGTCTATGCGGCCGGCTCCACCTTTATCGCAGCCGTGATCTGCACGCCGCAGCCCGTCCGCCGTCCGATGTATGCGTTCAGCCTGCTGGCCCTGGCGCTGGCTGCGGGGTACGGCGGTGATGATCCGGCCGACATCCTCGCGGCCCTGGTGCACCCGTTCTGTGTGGTGGTGCTTTGCATTGAGCTGGACAAGGTGATGTACGCGCGAAGCCGGGAGCTGTACGAGGAAATGCAGAAAGCCGAACATGAGCGCGCCCGTGCCGACAAGGTGCTCTACAACGTCCTGCCGGCGTCGATTGCCGACGAACTCAAGCGCGAGGACAAGGTCAATGCAGTGAAATTCGAGAACATGGGTGTGCTGTTTGCCGACATTGCCGGCTTCACCAGCTTTTCGCGCGCGTTGCCGCCGGATGCTCTCGTGCTGGTGCTCAATGAAATTTTCTCGGCCTTCGATGAACTGGTCGAGCGTCACGGGCTGGAGAAGATCAAGACCATTGGTGACGCCTACATGGTGGTGTCGCACCACCGCCTGGGCACCATGGGGGAGCTGGCGCTGGAAATGGTCGAGGCCATGGAGCGCTACAACCGCGCCAACGGCACGCAGCTGGCCATGCGCATCGGCATCCATGCCGGGCCGGCGGTGGCTGGTGTCATTGGCGTGAAGCGGTTTCTCTACGATGTGTGGGGCGACACCGTCAATGTTGCCAGCCGCATGGAGTCCACCGGCGCACCCGGCTCCATCCATGTGACCGACTCGGTTTACCGCCAGACGAAAGGGCGCTTTGCCTTCGAGGCGCGTGAGCCAGTGGCGCTCAAGGGCCGCGACTCCATGCCGACCTACTGGCTGCTCGGCCCTGCCGCTGAGGCTGCCTGAGGTTCATCAGCCGTTTCTTCACGCCCACCAGGATGCAGCGCAAAGCGGCCCCTGTTGCGCGCGTGAACCGGTGCACTGTCCTTCCATGGCCAACCGCCGAATTGCGTGCGGCGGTAGTCCTGCATTGCCTGCATGATCTCGGCCTGGGTGTTCATCACAAAGGGGCCGTACTGCGCCACCGGTTCGTTGATGGGGCGGCCTTGAAGCATCAGGAACTCACCTTCCACATCGCCGTTCACGAGCTCGATGGCTGCGTCAGCCCGGACCTCGACAGCTGTTTGCGCCTGGACCTCCTGGCCGCTCATCGTGACCGACTGTCCCTTGAAGAAGTACAGCGTGCGGCGCGTGCCCTGGCCCTTTGCAGCGGGCAGCGCCCAGTGCGCGCCCGGGCTCATGCGGATCGTCCAGATGGCCACGTCGGCACCGTCCTGTGAAGCCCAGGAGTCGGGGGGCGGCGGCAGGGGGGCACCGGCGCCTGCCAAGGTTCCCGCAACCACGGCAACATCGGTCGTGCGGCCTGCATCGTCTGTTGCCGAGAGGCGCGGGATGTCCCTGCTCCAGAACATGGTGAAGTGCGCCGGCACCATCTTGTTCTTCGCGGGCAGGTTGAGCCAGATCTGGAACAGCTCCAGCGGGTTGGGTGCGGAACTGTCCAGCAGCGGGAACATTTCGGAATGAACCACGCCGCCACCGGCAGTGAGCCACTGCGCATCACCCTGGCCGAAGCGCGCGGTGGCGCCGAGCGAGTCGGAGTGGTCAATCAACCCCTTGCGGACGACGGTGACCGTCTCAAAGCCCCGGTGCGGGTGCGCCGGAAAGCCGGGAATCGTGTCGCCGTGGTACATGCTCCAGCCGTCCTTGCGGCTGAAGTCCTGGCCGATGTCGCGCCCTGCCAGCGAGGCCGCCGGACCCATCTGCGCATTGCCCACCGGGTAAGCATCGTCATGGTACGCGCAAAAAAGGAACGGGTCGACGGTCTTCCAGGGAAAACCGAGCGGGTTGATGGAAACAACAGGGCTCTGGAGAACAGGGTTGGCGGACATGACGGGCACCTCTAAAGGAATCAGGTAAGGACAGGCGCGCCGCTTTCAAGCCGTTGCGCCAGCCGCCTCAATGGTGGTGGCCGTGCTCGCCGTGCACATGCCGGTGGTCGATCTCTTCCTGTGACGCCGTCCGCACGCTTGTGACTTTCAGGCTGAAGCGCAACTCCTTGCCGGCCAACGGGTGGTTGCCGTCCAGGTGCACGGTGTCGCCCTTGATCTTCATGACGGTGAACACCTGCTCCGAGCCGTCGTCATTGCGGCCCTGAAGTTGCCCGCCGACCTTCACGCCCGGAGGGAATTCAGCCTTGGGGATGGTGCGCACCAGACTCTCGTCACGCTGGCCGAAGGCGTCGTCCGCGGCCAGCTGGAGCGTGGTTTCGTAGCCGGGCATGCGCCCGTCCAGTGCAGCCTCGATCTTCGGCAGGGTGTTGCCATAACCCCCGTGCAGGTAAACCATGGGGGTCTTGCTCTCTTCAATGAGTTTGCCTTTGGCGTCCGCGACCTTGTAGCGCAGGGACACAACGGTGTCTTTTTCGATCTTCATGTGCGGATTTTGCCCGGATAAGCGCATCCATGTACGGGGCCATGGGGATGATCGGCAACGCGGCAGGCGCGCGGGCAGTACAGTCTGGGGTCCTGATCTGCTGGCGCCACCTGATGACCGAGACTGAATTGCCCACTGTTTTGCCCGCCGTTACCACTGAAGTTACCCCGCCGGCTCCTGCGCCAGCCCGTGGCCGGCGCGGTGGTGGGGGCAACAACGGGGGCAATCGCGGGGCCGGCACCAGGCGCGGCGGTAACCGCCGTGCGCAGGCCGCAGGCCAGGATGACGCGATGGCGCAGGACCGGAGGACGCCAGCCAGCGGCCGCCCGCAGGCCAGGGCGGCCCGCAAACCCCAGCCAGCCCGGCCCGCCAACCCCATTCTCGAGCGCCTGTTCGAGCTTTACCCTGCCATGTTCGGCGCGCACTTCCTGCCGCTCAAGCTGGGTG
>CAZFKW010000167.1:0-3734 GCA_964519795.1 uncultured Ramlibacter sp.
CGCCCAGCGAGGCCAGCACGTTCGACAGGCGCGCCGCCTGCTCGTGCAGCTGCGCATAGGTGTGCGACGTGGCCTCCACGCCGGTGCCGTCTTCATGGATGCAAATGCGGCGGTTGGCATCCGGCTGCTCCGCCCACCGGCTGCAGCAGACCTCGGCAATATTGAATTCTTCCGGCACATGCCAGCGAAAGCCCGCATACATGGCCGCGTAGTTGTCCCTGCCTTGACTGAGCCCCATCGTGCGCCTCCTTATGATTGGGCAAATGTACCAAGCCCAAAGACTTTCGCGCAGCGAGTTTGTCCCGATACGCAACCTGAACTACCACGTCCGCATCTGGGGCGAGCGCAAACCGGACCAGCCGCCGCTTGTCATGGTCCACGGCTGGATGGATGTGGCGGCGTCCTGGCAGTTTGTGGTGGATGCCTTCGCTCAGGAGCGCTGGGTCATTGCGCCGGACTGGCGCGGCTTCGGGCTCACGCAGGGCGCCACAGTGGACAACTACTGGTTTCCCGACTACATGGCCGACCTTGACTTGCTGCTGGACCACTATGCCGGGGAGGAGCCGGTGGACCTGGTGGGCCACAGCATGGGCGGCAACATTGCCATGCTCTATGCGGGCGCGCGGCCCGCGCGCATCCGGCGCCTCGTCAATCTTGAAGGATTCGGCATGGCTGCCACACGCCCGGCGCAGGCGCCAGGGCGCTATGGCAAATGGATGGATGAGATCAAGGCACTGCACCGGGGCGACATGGCACTCAAACCCTATGCCGACGCGCACGGCGTGGCCCAGCGGCTCATGAAGACCAACCCCCGCCTGTCCCTTGACAAGGCGCAGTGGCTGGCCATGCACTGGGCCAGGCCCAATGCAGACGGCCAGTGGGAAATCATGGGCGACCCTGCGCACAAGATCATCAACGCCAACCTCTACCAGGTGGACGAGGCACTGGCGCTTTATCGATGCATCACCGCCCCCACGCTGGCAATCGAGGCGAGCGACGACAGCCTCGCCAAATGGTGGGCCGGAAAGTACTCGCTGGCGGAATATCACGAGCGCCTGAAATGCGTGCCCGATGTCCGAACCGCCGTCATCCAGGACGCCGGTCACATGCTGCACCACGACCAGCCGGAGCAACTCGCGCTCCTGATCGAGTCTTTCCTGGCCCCCGCCCTGTAGGCGCGAACCCCAGGATTTTGTCGGACGGCTCCTACAAGCCGGACTGTCCCCAGTGAAAGCGGGGGCGTGACCCGGCCTGCAGCAGGTTCTGGCACCTTTGGCATCACGTTATTTCGGGCAAACTCCATGCTTGCCCGAAGCTGTAACCGCACGCCAATGACCTCCAACAACACCCTCCAGACCCAGGAGTTCCGACGGATCCTCTCCCGCAACATCGCCGTGCCCCTGACGGTCGGCATGGTCAGCGCGGCGCTGTTCATCGGGCTCATCATGTACTTGCTGTCCGTGCTCAGCTGGGTGGACCACACCAACCGGGTCATCGCGCAGGCCAACGGTATCCAGAAACTGGTCGTGGACCAGGAAACGGCGATGCGCGGCTTCCTCATCACCGGAGATGAAAGTTTTCTGGCTCCCTATGAGATGGCCAAACCGAAGATGAAGGTGAACGTCGCGAGCCTGCGCGCCCTGATGGCCGACAGCCCGGACCAGGCGGCCCGCCTTGACCGGATCATGGCCCTGCAGGCCGAATGGGACACGTTTGCCCAGGAGGCCATCTCCGAAAGGCGTATGGGCAAAGACCTCACACAGATCGTTCGCAGCGGCCGGGGCAAGCGCACAACCGACGAGATCCGCAAGGAGTTCGACGACTTCACGGGAACTGAAGAACGGGTAAGGCTGCAGCGCACGGCAACGGCCGGCAGCGTCACCAACTTCACGGTGGTGTTTTACCTGATCTTCAGCCTCGGCGTCGCTGCCTTGCTCGCGTGGCTCGGCCGCCGCGAGTTGATCAACCTGTCGGTCACCTATGCGGCTGTCCTGCACAGGCAGGAGGAGCATGCGCAGTACCTGGAAGGCCAGGCCTGGTTGCGCGACGGGCAGTCCGAACTGGCCGAAACACTCGCAGGACAGCAAAGCCTTCACATGGCCGGGCGCAATGTGCTCGAGTTCATGGCGCGCAAACTGGGCAGCGTTGTCGGGGCCCTCTATGTGCGCGATGAAGGCGGGAGCTATCGGCGCGTGGCAACTTACGGTTTCCCTGGCGAATCCACCCCCTGGGGCCAGGCATTCGCCGCCGGGCAGAGCCTGGTCAATGAGGTGGCCTCACAGCGCAAGGTGATCTCGCTGGACAATGTCCCTGCAGACTATATCCGCGTGACCTCGGGCCTTGGCCAGGGCGCGCCGCACAGCCTGATGCTGGGGCCCATCGTCAATGACGGCGAGGTCAATGGCGTGGTCGAACTGGGCTTTGTGCGTCCGCTCACCCCGCGCGACGCCGAGCTGGTCAAGATGGTCGCGGGCAACCTCGGCGCCTCGGTGGAGGCCGCGCGCTACCGCCAGCGCCTGCAGGACGTGCTGGAAGAAACCCAGCAGCTCAATGAAGAGCTGCAGGTCCAGCAGGAAGAGCTGCGCACCGCCAACGAGGAGCTTGAAGAACAGTCCCGCGCACTCAAGGAGTCACAGACAAACCTGCAGAACCAGCAAGCCGAACTGGAGCAGACCAACGAGCAGCTGTCAGAACAGGCGACGCAGCTGGAGCAGCAGCGGGACGTTCTGGACCAGCGCAACGCTGCGCTCCACTCGGTCCAGGAAGAACTTGAAAAACGGGCGGGTGAAGTCGAGCGCGCAAGCCGCTACAAGTCAGAGTTCCTGGCCAACATGTCGCACGAATTGCGCACCCCGCTCAACAGCTCGCTCATCCTGGCCAAGCTGCTGGCCGAAAACCCGCAGGGCAACCTGTCGGCCGAGCAGGTGAAGTTCTCCGAATCCATCTACTCCGCCGGCAACGACCTGCTCAACCTCATCAACGACATCCTGGACATCTCCAAGGTGGAAGCCGGAAAAATGGAAGTGCGTCCGGAGACCACCCACTTGCGGCGTTTGGCGTCGGCGCTGGAACAGACATTCCGGCCGCTCACGGAAAACAAGAAGCTCAAGTTCAGCATCACGCTGGAGCCGGGTCTGCCCGACACCATCTTCACCGACCGCCAGCGGGTCGAACAGGTCCTGAAAAACCTTCTGTCCAACGCAGTGAAGTTCACGGACAAGGGCTCCGTGTCCCTCACCATCGGCCGTGACGGTGAGGGTGTGGCGTTCCGTGTGCAGGACTCCGGCATCGGCATCGGCGCCGACCAGCAGCAGCTCATCTTCGAGGCCTTCCACCAGGCCGACGGCACCACCAGCCGGCGCTTTGGCGGCACGGGACTCGGCCTGTCGATCTCGCGCACGCTGGCGACCATGCTGGGCGGCTCCATTGCCGTGACGAGCACGCCAGGCGAGGGCAGCACGTTCACGCTGTACCTGCCACTGACCTACGATGCATCACAGGCGGACCTGGACCCCGGGCCGGCGCCGGCCATCACGCGTATTCGACCCGGGCTGCTTGTGCCCCCGGCTCCCGCAGCGGCGCCTGCACCGCGTCCGGCGCGCCTTCCGCCCGCATTCACCGACGACCGCGACCAGGAAGGCCCGCCGGGCAGGCGATGCGTGCTCGTTATCGAGGACGAACCACAGTTCGCAAAAATCCTCTATGACCTGGCGCACGAACTCGGCTACCGGTGC
>CAZFKW010000167.1:3744-8621 GCA_964519795.1 uncultured Ramlibacter sp.
TGGCCGAGGAGTTCCTGCCGGATGCGGTATTGCTGGACATGCGGCTGCCCGACGGCTCAGGCCTTGAAGTGCTCCAGCACCTGAAGGAAACGCCGTCCACGCGGCACATCCCCGTGCATGTCATCTCGGTGGAAGACCGCGCCGAGGCTGCACTGCAGCTGGGTGCGATAGGCTATGCGGTCAAGCCCGCCACACGCGAGCAGCTCAAGGAAGTGTTCGGCCGCATCGAAGCCAAGCTCAGCCAGAAGGTCAAGCGGGTGCTGCTGGTGGAGGACGACGCCGTCCAGCGCGACGCCATCATCCGCCTGGTCGCCGAGCCCGACACGGAAATCGTGGCCGTTGAGTTCGGTGAGAAAGCACTGGAAGAACTGCGGAACTCGATGTTCGACTGCATGATCATCGACCTGACGCTGCCCGATATGCATGGCAGCCAACTGCTCAAGCGGATGGCGGCTGAAGAGATACGCGCCTTTCCGCCAGTCATTGTCTACACAGCCCGCAATCTCACGCGCGACGAAGAGGCCGAGTTGCTGCGCTATTCGCGCTCCATCATCATCAAGGGGGCGCGCTCGCCCGAGCGGCTGCTGGACGAAGTCACGCTGTTCCTGCACAAGGTGGAAACGGAGCTGTCCAATGAGCACCAGAAAATGCTCAAGACCGCACGCAGCCGCGACAAGATCTTCGAAGGCCGCAAGATTCTCGTGGTGGATGACGACGTGCGCAACATCTTTGCGCTGACCAGCGCACTGGAGCAGAAAGGCGCACTGGTGGAGATCGGCCGCAACGGGCGTGAGGCCCTGGAGAAGCTGGCGGCTATTCCCGATATCGACATGGTGCTGATGGACGTGATGATGCCCGAGATGGATGGCTACACCGCCACCCGGGAGATACGCAAGCACCGCCAGTGGATGCGCCTGCCGATCATCGCCGTGACCGCCAAGGCCATGAAAGACGACCAGGCCCGCTGCCTGGAGGCAGGCGCCAATGACTACATGGCCAAGCCCATCGAGCTGGAGCGGCTGTTCTCGCTGATGCGCGTGTGGCTGCCCAAGATGGAGCGTGTCTGAATGCCCTCCGGCAAGGCAACCCAGCCGGGCAGCGCGGTCGACATCGAACTGCGGCTGCTGATGGAAGCCATCTACCTCCAGTACAGCCACGACTTTCGCGACTACGCACCGGCCTCGTTCAAGCGGCGCGTCATGCACGCCCTCGCCCAGCTGGACCTGCCCACCGTGTCGAACCTGCAGGAGCGCATCCTGCGCGACCCGCAGCTGTTTGGGCGGCTGCTGCAGTACCTTACCGTCCCGGTCAGCGAGATGTTCCGTGACCCGACCTACTACCAGGCGCTGCGCCAGCATGTCATGCCCGTCTTGCGTACCTACCCTTCGGTCAAGATCTGGATCGCCGGATGCAGCACGGGTGAGGAGGTTTACTCGATCGCCATCCTGCTGCGCGAGGAAGACCTGCTGGCCCGCAGCATCATCTATGCCACGGACATCAACCCCGCCTCGCTGGACAAGGCGCGCGCGGGCATCTTCCCGCTGGACAGCGTGCGCCAATACACGGCCAACTACCAGAAATCGGGGGGAACATCGGCCTTCTCGGACTACTACACCGCGGCCTATGGTGGCGCGCTGTTTGACCGCTCCCTGGTGGAAAACGTGACCTTTGCCGACCACAGCCTGGCGACCGACAGTGTATTCACCGAGACCCAGTTCATCTCCTGCCGCAACGTGATGATTTACTTCAACCGCGCGCTGCAGGACCGGGCACTCGGCCTGTTTGCCGACTCGCTGTCGCACCGCGGCTTCCTGGGCCTGGGCAGCAAGGAGAGCCTGGACTTCTCACCGGAAGCCACCAGGTTCGAGCCGTTGTGCAAACCCGAGCGGATCTTCCGCAAGGCGGCATGAACATGCAGCGCAAGCTACCTGCAGGCTTTACACGCGAAACTGCCGCCGTTGTCATAGGCGCGTCCGCCGGTGGCGTGGAGGCACTGCTTCAACTGCTGACGGACCTTCCCGGGGATTACGCCTTGCCTGTCGTGGTGCTGGTTCACGTGTCCGACGAGCGCAACAGCCTGCTCACCGAAGTCTTCAGCTACCGGCTGGCCATGCCGGTGTGCGAAGCGACAGACAAGCAGCAGGTGCAGCCCGGGGTTGTTTACTTCGCGCCCTCCGGCTACCACCTGCTGGTGGAAAAGGACCTCAGCTTTTCACTCAGCTGCGACCCCCGCGAGCACTATTCGCGCCCGTCCATCGATGTGCTGATGGACTCTGCAGCGGACGCATGGGGACAGGGGCTCGTCGCCATCCTCCTCACCGGCGCCAATGAAGATGGCGCGCAAGGCCTGGCGCGCGCCGGCAGTGCGGGCGGCCTGACCGTGGTGCAGGACCCCGATGAAGCACAATCTCCAGCCATGCCACGGGCCGCCATCAATCTCCGGCAACCCGATTTCGTCCTGCCACTGCGGGACATCAAGACCCTGATTGCCCAACTGAGTCCAGAATCATGACCAAGCCCTGCACTTCCAGAATCCTCATCGTTGACGACCTGCCGGAGAACCTGCTGGCCCTGGATGCCCTCATCCGCGGGGATGACCGCATTATTGTCCAGGCCAACAGCGGGGAACGCGCGCTGGCCATGCTGCTGGAGCACGACTTTGCGCTCGCCATCCTGGACGTGCAGATGCCCGGCATGAACGGCTTCGAGCTGGCCGAGTTCATGCGTGGCACCGAAAAAACGCGCAGCATCCCCATCATCTTTGTCACCGCTGCAGGCCGCGAGCAGAACTACGCCTTCAAGGGCTATGAAAGCGCAAGGTCAGCGTCTTTGTGGACCTGTACCAGCAGCGTGGCGCGCTGCTCGCGACGCGCGAGGAACTGCAGCGCGCAGTGCAGATGCGGGATGACTTCATGTCCATGGTCTCGCACGAGCTGCGCACGCCGCTGAACACCCTGTTCCTGCAGACCCAGATCCGCAAGATGAACCTGGACAAGGGCGACGCCGCGGCCCAGACGCCCGACCAGCTGCGCCAGGCCGTGGAGCGCGACCAGCGGCAGATCCACAACATGGTCAAGCTCATCGACGACATGCTGGACGTCTCGCGCCTGCGCCGGGGCGCGCTCGCGATCTGGCCCAAGCCGGGCGACCTGTCACTGCTGGTGCGCCGCGTCATCGAAGGCTTTGCCGAACAGGCAGCATCGGCCGGCTGCGAGATCACCCTCAAGGCACCCGCGTCGCTCAGCGGCGTGTGGGACGAGTTCCGCATCGAGCAGGTCGTCGTCAACCTGCTGACCAACGCCACGCGCTACGGCCCCGGCAAACCGGTGGAAGTGACCGTGGAAGGCGTGCACAACGGTGCGCAGCTCACCGTGCGCGACTACGGGCGCGGTATCGCCAGGGAAGACCAGGACCGCATCTTCGGCCAGTTCGAACGCGCAGTGGACAAGGACGAGGTGCCCGGCCTGGGCCTGGGCCTGTTCATCACCCGGCAGATCCTGGCTGCCCATGGCGGGTCTGTCAGCGTGCAGAGCGAGCCGGGCCGGGGTGCGACCTTCACCGTATTGCTGCCTAAGGATTCGAGCACCGCCAGGCGCGACTGACCTTACCGGCCGGGCAGGCTTGCGGTACATGCGAAAATCGCGCCTTCACCAGAATCAAGGCAAGAACATCATGGAAGCAGAACAAGTCAACCAGATCGGCGCACAACTCTCTGACCTCGCCGCCCGGACGGAAGATTTACGGAGGTATCTTTGACTACGATGCCAAGTCAGAGAGACTGAGAACCGTCGTCGCGTCGCTGGAAGACCCGGCTGTCTGGAACGATCCCAGGCGCGCCCAGGAACTGGGTCGGGAGAAGAAGGCGCTGGATGACGTCGTCGGCGTCATCGAAAAGCTCACGAGCGAGCTGTCGGACAACCTTGAGCTCTATGAAATGAGCAAGGAAGACGGCGACGTTGCAGGCCTCGCCACCATCCAGGCAGAAAGCGCCAAGCTGGCTGCCGATGTGGAGAAGCTCGAGTTCCGCCGCATGTTCAACAACCCGGCCGACCCGTTGAATGCCTTCCTGGACATCCAGGCCGGCGCAGGCGGCACGGAAGCCTGCGACTGGGCCAGCATGCTGCTGCGCCAGTACACGCGGTACGGCGAGCGCAAGGGCTTCAAGGTCGAACTGCAGGACGAAACCCCGGGCGACACGGCCGGCATCAAGGGCGCGACCATCCGCATCGAGGGCGAGTACGCCTTCGGCCTGCTGCGCACCGAGACCGGCGTGCACCGCCTGGTGCGCAAGTCGCCGTTCGACTCGTCGGGCGGGCGGCACACCAGCTTTGCCAGCGTGTTCGTGTACCCGGAGATCGATGATTCCATCGAGATCACCATCAACCCGTCGGACGTACGCACCGACACCTACCGCGCCTCCGGCGCCGGCGGCCAGCACATCAACAAGACCGATTCGGCCGTGCGCCTGACGCACATCCCGACCGGCATCGTGGTGCAGTGCCAGGACGGGCGCAGCCAGCACGGCAACCGCGACATCGCCTGGCAGCGGCTGCGCTCCAAGCTCTACGACTTTGAAATGCGCAAGAAGCAGGAAGAGCAGCAGAAGCTGGAAGACACCAAGACCGACGTCGGCTGGGGCCACCAGATCCGCTCCTACGTCCTGGACAACAGCCGCATCAAGGACCTGCGCACCGGGGTGGAAATCTCGGCCACGCAGAAGGTGCTGGACGGCGATCTCGATACGTTCATTGAAGCTTCGTTGAAGCAGGGTGTATGAGTGAAATTTCATGGAGATTCCAAATGAATCGTAGAAGCCAATTCCATTCGGGAATGCGCGGAACCGGCTTTGCCGGGCCGCTGCATTGCCCCCCAGTGGG
>CAZFKW010000168.1:0-8605 GCA_964519795.1 uncultured Ramlibacter sp.
GCCGAAGTAGTAGTAGGCTGCGCCCTCCATCCCCGGGAAACGCTTGTAGTCGGCCATGGCCGGCAGGATGTTGCCGCCACTGGCGATCTCGATGCCGAAGCGCTCCTTGATCTGCAGGTCGGCAAACTTGGCAAACGGGGTCGATGCGCCTGCCCAGATGATCCAGACGATCTTGCGGCCGGGCTTGTCCTTCATGGCATCCACCACGCGCTGGATGCCGGCCGTGAAGTCAGTGGTATTGGCGGGCAAGTACTCCTCATGCACCACCTTGGCTTTCTTGATGGACTCCTTGAACGCCTTGACACCGTCACGGCCAAAGGCCCAGTCCTGGCCGAGGGTAGCAATCGAGACACCTTCCTTGTCCAGCGCCACGGCATTGGCAATGGCGTCCTGTGAGCTGTTGCGGCCGGTGCGGAAGATGTATTTGTTCCACTTCTCGCCGGTGATGGCGTCGGCCACCGCAGGCTCGACGATCAGGATCTTCTTGTACTCTTCCGCAACGGGCAACATGGCCAGCGCAACGCCGGAGCCGGTCGTGCCGACGGCGATGTCGGCCTTGTCGTCAGAATAGGCCGCTGCCAGCAGCGACTTGCCCAGGTCGGGCTTGCCCTGGTCATCCTTCTCGATGACCACCAGCTTCTTGCCGTTGATCATCATGGTGCCGCCGGTGGCGTAGTCCAGGCCCATGTTGAAGCCGGTGGCAGTCTGCTTGCCGTAGGCTTCCAGGGCGCCCGTCTTGCCATAAACGTGGGCGACGCGGATCTCCTTCGATTGTGCGAACGCGGTGGAGGCGGTGAAGGCGGTGGCCAGGGTGGCCAGCGCAAGCCAGGTGCGACGATGCATGAATGTCTCCTTGTTGATACGACGTGCTCGCACCAGTATTGCACAGGGCGTGCCAGCCTTTAGTGCGTTGATTTATATGAGAATTTTCTGATCCTTCACCTAGAATGCCTGATTATCAGACATCACGATATGTATAAAAATCAGACATATGTCTGATTTTTATACAGGGTTTTCCAGACGTTCATAGAGCTTGGCGCGTGAGATTCCCAGCATCCGGGCCGCAGCCACCTTGTTGCCCTGTGTGGCCTCCATCGCGGCTGAAATCGCCTTCTTTTCCAGTTGCGCCACCTGCTCGGCCAGCGGCCTGAGCACACTGCCTGCTGTCGCGGGCTGCTGCTGCCTGACACTTTGCGCGGACGGCATGACTTGCTCGATGCCCGCCTCGCGCAGCACTTGCTCAACCTGCTCCACCTCGATATGCCGCGAGTCGCTGCGCATGACCACCTGCTCCAGCACATTGCGAAGTTCCCGGATGTTGCCTCGCCAGGTCTGCGCCGTCAGCAGGCGCAGGGCTTCCGGACTCAGCTCAGGCTGGGCCGAGCCGCCGCGCAATGCCATGTCTTCGCCCAGCACCTCCACCAGCGAAGGAATGTCGGCTCGCCGCTCACGCAGCGGCGGCACCCGGATGGGCAGTACATTGAGCCGGTAGTACAGGTCTTCGCGGAACTTGCCCTCACGCACCAGCGCAGTGAGGTCGCGCGAGGTGGCGGCAATCAGCCGCGCGTCAAACGGAATCAGCCTGTTGGAGCCCAGGGGCTCAATTTCGCCCTCCTGCAGGGCGCGCAGCAGCTTGGCCTGAAGTGACTGCGGCATGTCGCCAATTTCATCCAGGAACAGCGTTCCACCATCAGCCAGCTTGAATTTTCCATCGCGGCCTTTCTTGTCGGCACCGGTGTAGGCGCCGGGCGCGACGCCGAAGAACTCGGCTTCGAGCAGGGTGTCGGGCACCGCCGCAATGTTCACGCTGACCAAGGGCCCGGAAGCCCGCGCCGACGATGCATGGATGGCATGCGCCAGCAGTTCCTTGCCTGTGCCGGTTTCTCCCAGCAGCAGCACCGGGCTGGATGATTGCGCCGCACGCCGCGCCTGCCGCTTGACCTCGACGGCTGGCGCGCTCGCCCCGACAAAACTCGCAAAGGTGTATTTGGTACGCCGCTGGCTCGCCAGCTCGCGCCGCGCATCATCCAGATCGCGCTGCAGCAGCGCAAACTTGCTGATGAGCGGCTGCAGCGTCGTCTCGGGATGGTCGAACAGCACGATGCCGATGGCGCCAATCACCTTCTCACCCTCGTCGCGCAGCGGAATACGGCTGACCACAAAGGTACCGGCCTTGTTGGTGAGCAGGTCAATGAGGAAGGCCTCGCCGGTTTCCAGCACGCGGCGCATCTGCGTGTTCGGTATCACGTCTTCCACCATGTGCCCGACGAACTGGTCCACAGACGAAAAGCCCAGGGCCGGCAGGAAGCGCTTGTAGCCGTCGTTCAGCCAGACGATGCGCCCGGTGATGTCCACCAGGAACATGCCCTGGCTGATGCTGGAGAACAGTTGGAACATGGACCGCGCGGCCAGCTCCAGGATGCTCTGGGCGTCGCGTGGCAGTGTGTCCTGGTGATTCATGCCCGGGATGTTAGCGCCGGATGCGGACCGCGGATAACCAAGGGCTTCCCCTCGGTTGTTGCCAGGCAGGTCCCGGGGAGGGACCTTGTCCAGAACGGCGGCGAGACTGGCCGTCATGCGACGGGTGATGGTGCTGAAGGCAGCGCACTCCCAGGCCTTCCGCCTGCCCGTATTTGCGCAGACATTGATGGGTTGCGCGGGGGGCCGGCCTCCCCTCACGCCGCTGCGCGCCTCTTCAACACCCGCGGCAGCACCAGCACCGCCACCACGACCGCCATCAACGCGGCAGACATCGGCCGCTCCAGGAAAACCGTCCACTTACCGTCGCCAATGGACATGGCATTGCGCAGCTGCGCCTCGGCCAGTGGCCCGAGGATCATGCCCACCACAACGGGCGCCGTGGGGAAATCAAAGCGCCGCATGAGCAGGCCCACCAACCCGTTGTGACCAGCTGCGGCCCAGGCATTTCCCCACAGCTGCGCGAGCGGCTGTTCCAGCCTTTTGCTGCAGGCGACATTCGTGCGGGCAGCGGCCTGGGCGTTGCCATCTGCCAGGAAATCGCCCGTCACCCTTGAAAACCGTAGCGCGCACGGGGTCCATTGCCGGGCTGGATGCGACAGTCCGCGTGCCGCTGGCCCACAATACTGGCTGATGGAAAAACTGCGCATCGACAAATGGCTCTGGGCGGCCCGCTTCTACAAGACGCGCAGCCTGGCCAGTGAGGAGATCGACCGTGGCCGCGTCCGCGTCAACGGCATGGCCGTCAAGCCGGCGCGCGAACTCAGGGGCGGCGAGCTTCTGGAGGTACGCATTGGCGCTGTCACGCGCAGCGTCATCGTCAAAGCCATCAGCGACAAACGCGGCGGCGCGCCGCAGGCCGCCCTGCTCTACGACGAAACCCCGGAGTCCATCCAGCAGCGCGCAGCCCAGGCCGAGCAGCACCGCCTGTCGCCGGAACCGGCCCTGAGCCTCGCGCAGGGCAGGCCCACCAAGCGCGATCGCCGCGAAGGCGAGCGCGTCCGCGAATGGGGCGACCGCTGGAGCGCATCGATCGACTGAGCCGCCCCCGGGAAGCGGCCCCACCGGGGCGCGGGTATCGCGGTGTGATCCGTCCTGCGGCTTGCTGATGCGGGCGTCGCCGCGCCTGAGCGCGCCTCCTGGCTGGCAACGCCTATAGTGCGGGCATGTCCGGTTCAATCCTGCTGACGGGAGGCTGCGGCTACATCGGCTCCCACATTGCCACCCAGCTTCTGGCTGCGGGTGAAGACGTCGTGCTTTTCGACAATCTGTGCAACTGTGACGCTGGCGTGACCAGCCGCATCGGGGCCATCTGCGGCCGCGCGCCGGACTTCGTGCAGGGCGATGTGCGTGACCGGGCGGCGCTGGACCGGCTGTTCAGGAGTCGCCAGTTGGGCACGGTCATCCACCTGGCCGGCCTCAAGTCCATTGCAGCGGGTGAAACCATGCCGCACAGGTACCTCGACAACAACGTCGAGGGCAGCCGCGTGCTTTTCGAGGCCATGGACCATGCCGGCGTACACCGCATCGTCTTCTCTTCATCAGCCACGGTGTATGGCAACCCTGGCGTACCCCAATACCGGGAAGACATGCCCCTGGCGCCTGTCACGGTCTATGGCCGCACCAAGCTGCTGGTCGAGGACATGCTGCGCGCGCGCCAGCAGCAAGGGTGGCGAGTCGCATTGCTGCGCTACTTCAACCCTGCAGGCGCACACGCCTCAGGCCTGATCGGCGAGGCCCCGGCCGGCGCGCCAGAGAACCTCATGCCGATGCTGGCCCAGGTCGCCCTTGGCCAGCGAGACAGGCTCCAGATCTTCGGCAATGACCACCCGACCCCTGATGGCACCTGCCTTCGCGACTACATTCACGTGGAAGACCTGGCCGCAGGCCACCTCGCGGCGCTGGCCGCCCTGTCTGCATTGCCGGCTGCCAGAGCCAACTTCACGCTCAATCTCGGCACGGGCCAGCCGCACAGCGTCCTGGAGATGGTCAACGCCTTCGGGAAAGCCTCAGGACGGGACATTCCCTGCGAAGCGGCCGCGCGTCGGACCGGCGACCTGCCCGCCTACCATGCCGACCCGGCCCTCGCCCGACGGCTGCTCGGCTGGCAGGCGAAGCACGGCATCGCGCGCATGTGCGCCGATGCCTGGCTCTGGGCTCAGCACGCCTCATGCCAGGCCTTGCCTGAGCGCCCGCATTGAGCGCGGCCAAGCCCGTTCAGACAGCGCATGGGTGATGGCCATGCACGCCCATCAGCCAGCCGGCACAGCCCCTGAACTGCGCGCGCGCAGGCGCCGCCCTTGAACCCACCAGATCAGGCCAATCAACAGGAACGCCGGCAGGTAGAACCAGTGCTTGGTCGGCCGGTCAGCCTTCACCTTGAGCTGGACCACGTCCCAGCCCTGCTCGAAGCCGCCCTTCTTCGCGCGTGAGCCGAACTTGACCGCGCCAATCTGCACCTGGTCGCCCAGCGGCATCAGTTGCAGGCCCGCGTCGGACAGGCGCTTGCGGCCATCCGCGCCGGCGGCGCCGAGGTTCAACGCCACCGTCTTGATGACGTCATCGCCCTCTATGGTTGTGCCCTTGATGGTCATGACCAGCTGTGACCCTTCGGCAGCGGACCTGGCCACCTCGAAGACCTGCGCCGCCGGGACGTCCTTGTACTCCGGCTGGATCATGTCCATGAAGTATCCCGGGCGGAACAGCAGCACCACGGCCACAGCCAGCACGCCCATCTCCCACCAGCGGCACTTGTCACGGAACCAGCCCATGGTCAGCGCCGTGAACACCAGCATGGCGACGGTGCATGCCACCACCACGCGGATCAGCTCCCAGGTCCCTTCAATACCGATGAGCAGCAACTCAGCATTGAAGATCCAGATGAAAGGCAGGATGACAGTGCGCAGCGCATACAGCGCGCCCTGGATGCCGGTCTTGATGGCATCCTCGCCCGAAATGGCGGCCGCCGCAAAGGTGGCCAGCCCCACAGGCGGGGTGATGTCCCCCATGATCCCGTAATAGAAGACGAACAGGTGCACCGCAATCAGCGGAATGACAAGGCCGCTCTGCGCGCCCAGCTCCACCACCACGGGCGCCATCAGCGTTGCCACCAGCACATAGTTGGCCGTGGTTGGCACGCCCAGCCCGAGCACCAGGCAGACAAAGGCAATGAACAGAAGCATCACGATGACATTGCCCTGCGAGACAAACTCCACAAACTCCGTCATGCGCAGGCCCAGGCCCGTGAGCGTGATGCCGCCCACGATGATGCCGGCCGTCGCCGTCGCAATGCCGATGCCGATCATGTTGCGCGAGCCGATGTGAAAGCCGTCCACGACATCGTGCCAGCCTGTGCGCCAGGCATCGCCTGCGGGCAGCTTGCGGAACATCGCCACCAGCGGGTACTGTGTCCACATCAGCACGACAAGCACCGTCACGGCCCAGAAAGCCGACAGCGATGGCGACATCTCCTCGACCATCAGGCACCAGATCAGGGTGCCGATCGGCATCAGGTAGTGCAGGCCGGCGCGCACCGTCGGCCAGGTCTCCAGCGGCCTGGGGTTGTCAATGTCGATGTCCTGCGGCAGGTCGGGACACAGCGCCGCCTGCCGGATGGCGTAGAGGTACATGCCCAGCATGGCAATGCCAATGGCATACGGCGCGGCGCCGCCCATCAGGGCCTTGGCAGCCTGGAACAGGTAGTACATGATACCGACGACCGCCACCGTGCCCGACAGCCCCAGGCCCCAGCGCAGCGCGCGCACGCGCAAGGGCTTGTGCTCGCGGCGGATCAGCGGTTCCATGCCCATCTTCACCGCTTCCAGGTGGACGATGTAGAACAGGCCGATGTACGACAGCACGGCCGGCAGCAGCGCATGCTTGACGATGTCCGAGTAGGGAATGCCCACGTACTCCACCATCAGGAATGCTGCCGCGCCCATCACCGGAGGCATGATCTGGCCATTGACCGAACTCATGGTCTCGATGGCGCCGGCCTTCACGCCGCCGTAGCCCGCCTTCTTCATGAGCGGAATCGTGAAGATGCCGCCCGACACCACATTGGACACCGACGAGCCAGAGATCATGCCGTTGAGCGCTGACGACACCACCGCCACCTTGGCCGGGCCGCCGCGCAGGTGGCCGAGGGCGGCAAAGCTGACCTGCATCATGTAGTTGCCGCCACCCGCCTTGTCCAGCAGCGAGCCGAACAGCACATACACAAAGATGGCGCCGGTTGATACGCCCAGCGCAATGCCATAGACCCCTTCCGTGGTGAGCCACATGTGGGAGATCAGGCGGCTGAGCGACGCACCCTTGTGCTGCAGGACTTCCGGCATGTACTGCCCACCCATCGCATAGATGATGAACAGCGCCGCCAGCACCGCCATGGGCCAGCCCACGGCGCGGCGCGTGGCCTCCAGCAGCAGCACGATGCCGATCGTGCCGGTGACGATGTCCATGGTATTCGGCTGCCCTGGCCGGGTCGCTATCTCTCCGTAGAACAGGAGAAGGTAGGCGCCTGCGAAGGCGCCCACCAGTGCGAGTGCCCAGTCGATCAGCGGCACCCGGTCCCGCGCCGAGCGCTTGGTGGCCGGCCAGGCCAGGAAGGCCAGGAACATCGCAAACGCCAGGTGGATCGCCCGTGCCTCGGTGTCGTTGAGGACCCCGAAGCCCAGCGCAAACGGCAGCGGTGAGGCATACCAGTACTGGAACAGCGCCCAGGCCAGGGCCGTGGCAAAGATGAAAGTGGCCGTAAGGCCCACCGGTTTGCGACCGCCCGTATCGGCATCGGCCACCAGCTGCTGCAGCGCTTCAGGCGCCTTTTCTATATCTGTTGTCATGATTCCAGCCTGCAAAAAAAAGGGCGAAGCTCACTTCGCCCTTTCAGGACACTCAATGCTGCAGCACGTCAGGCGCAGCCACGACTCATCACTTCATCCAGCCCTTTTCCTTGTAGTAGCGCACCGCGCCTTCATGCAAGGGCGCCGACAGGCCGTCCTTGATCATGTTCTTGGGGTCCAGGTTGGCCAGCGCCGGATGCAGCTTCTTGAACTCGTCGAAGTTGTCGAACACGGCCTTGGTCACCTGGTACACCGTCTCGGCAGGCGTCTTGGAAGAGGCGACCACCGAGGCAAGCACGCCATAGGTAGTGGTCGGCTGCGGGTTGTTGGGGTACAGCCCGCCAGGCAATGTCACCTTGGCGTAATAGGGCCTGTCAGCCACGAGCTTGTCGATGGCCGGACCCGTCAGCGACACCAGCTTGGCACCGCACGAGGTCGTAGGGTCCTGGATGTTGGCAGAGGGGTGGCCCACGGCGTAGTAGAAGCCGTCGATCTTGCCGTCGCACAGCGCAGGGCCATGCTCGTCAGCCTTCAGCTCGGAGGCCAGGCTGAAATCGCCCAGCTTCCAGTTCATGGCCGTGAGCATTTCCTCCATGGACGAGCGGGTGCCCGAGCCGGGGTTGCCGACGTTGAAGCGCTTGCCCTTGAAGTCTTCAAACTTCGTGATGTTGGCTTCCTTGCGGGCTACCACGGTGAAGGGCTCGGGGTGCACAGCGAACACGGCACGCAGGTCGCCGAAGGCACCGTCCTTGAACTGGTTCACGCCCTTGACGGCGTTGTACTGCACGTCGGACTGGGTGAAGCCCAGGTCCAGCTCGCCGGCCTTGATGGTGTTCACATTGAACACCGAGCCTCCGGTGGACTCCACCGAGCAGCGGATGCCGTGCTTGGCGCGGTCCTTGTTGACCAGGCGGCAGATGGCGCCGCCGGCTGCGTAGTAGACACCGGTCACGCCACCGGTGCCGATGGTCACGAACTTCTGCTGGGCCGCCACGGGGGCGGACATCAAACTGGCGGCCAGCGCAACACCGGCACCAAGGGCACTCAAGGCAAACTTCTGTGTCATGTCATTTCTCCAGGTAAAAAACTCAAACTCAAACTCAAACTCAAACCCCAACGCAGCCACGAACGCCACAACCTGCCCGATTATCGGGCTTGATCAGGTCAGGCGGCCGCAATGGCGGCATCAATTGCTGTTCCGAGGCGCTCGACCACGATTGCCAGCTCCGCCTCACTCGCAATGAAAGGCGGTGCCAGCAGGATATGGTCACCATAGCGACCGTCCA
>CAZFKW010000169.1:0-8493 GCA_964519795.1 uncultured Ramlibacter sp.
GGACCGGCTGGCCGCATGGACAATGACCTTGGCCACCATCGGGTCGTAGTAGGGCGGGATCTGCCCGCCATCCGTGAGGGCGGTTTCCACCCGAACGCCTGCGGGCCATGCGATCTGCAGCACTGAACCAGGGGCGGGCCGGAAGTCGCGGGCCGGGTCCTCGGCATAGACGCGCGCTTCAATGGCGTGCCCGGTCCGCGCGATGGCGTCCTGGGAACAGGGCAGTGGCTCCCCTGCAGCGATGCGCAGCTGCCACTCCACGAAGTCCAGCCCGGTGATTTCTTCCGAGACCGGATGCTCCACCTGCAGCCGCGTGTTCACCTCCAGGAAGAAGTATTCGCCGCTGGCGCCCACGATGAATTCGAAGGTCCCCGCGTTCAGGTAGCCGACGGCACGCGCCCCTTCAACCGCCGATGCGAGCAGCGCTGATCGCGTTGCATCGCTGATGGTGCCGGCAGGCGCTTCCTCCACCACTTTCTGGTGCCGCCGCTGAAGCGAACATTCACGCTCGTGCGCATGCACGACGTTCCCGAAGCTGTCGCCGAACACCTGCACTTCGATGTGGCGGGGTTGCTCCACATAGCGCTCCACCAGCATCCGTCCGTCGCCAAAGCTCGAGCGCGCAAGGCGCACGCCGGCCTCGATGGCGCCGGGCAATTCATCCGGTTCGCGCACAACCTGCATGCCCTTGCCGCCGCCGCCCGCGCTAGGTTTGAGCAAGAGGGGGTAGCCGACGGATCGGGCCATCGCAATGATGTGCGCCGCATCGTCCGAGGCCTCGGCGGTGCCGGGCACAACCGGCACGCCGGCCTCACGCATCAGCTTCTTGGCCCTGGCCTTGTCGCCCAGCGCGTCAATGGTCTGCGCGCGCGGACCGATGAACACCAGCCCCGCGTCCCCGACGGCTTGCGCAAAGCCGGCATTCTCGGAGAGAAAGCCATAGCCCGGGTGCACGGCCTCGCAGCCCGTCTCCAGCGCCGCGCGCACGATGCGCTGCGCGTTGAGGTAGCTCGACGCAGCCGCGGACTCGCCGATATGGACCGTCTGCACGGCGCCTTCCAGATGGGCGGCGGCCGCATCGGCATCTGAATACACGGACACATACTCGACGCCCAGGCGCCGGCAGCTGCGCGCGACGCGGCAGGCGATCTCGCCCCGGTTGGCTATCAGGATTCTCTTGAACATGGCGGATTGCGGCTGCTCACATGCGAAACACGCCAAAGCGTGTTTCCTCTTTGGGGGATGCCTGCGCCATGGCCAGGCCAAGCGAAAGCCAGGAACGCGTGTCGGCGGGGTCCACAACGCTGTCGACCCAGAGGCGCGAGGCGCTGTAGACCGCGCCGCTGTGGTCCGCGTAGTGCTTGCGGATGGGGTCCTTGAAGCCTTCGAGTTCGGCCGGCGACATGCTGCCGCCCGCACGGCGCAGCTGGTCCTGGCGCACCGTTGCCAGCACTGATGCGGCCTGCTCGCCGCCCATGACCGAGGTCCGGGCGTTAGGCCACATGCCCATCAGCCGCGGACCAAACGCGCGGCCGCACATGGCAAAGTTGCCTGCGCCATAGCTGCCGCCCACCAGCAGGCTGAACTTGGGCACCCGGGCGTTGGATACGGCATTGACCATCTTTGCGCCGTTTTTTGCGATGCCGCCCGCCTCGTATTCCCGGCCAACCATGAATCCCGCGATGTTGTGCAGGAACACGAGCGGCACACCGGTCTGGCTGCACAGTTCGATGAAGTTGGCGGCCTTCTGGGCCGATTCCGAATACAGCACGCCGTCATTGATCAGCACGCCCACCGGAAACCCGCCGATCTCGCCCGTGCCGCACAGCAGGGTCGGGCCGAAGCGTTCGCGGTAGGGCACGAAGTAGCTGGCATCCAGCAATCGCGCAAGGATTTCCGTGGCAACGATGGGCTCTTTTGGGTTGGCGTTGACGACGCCGGCAAGTTCCTTCGGGTCGTAGTGCGGCTCGCGTGGCGTCCCCGGGGGCGCAAGCGGCGAGGTGACCCGCGAGCGCGCGACGATGTCGCGGACCATGGCCAGCGCCTGCAGGTCGTCCTGTGCGAAGTGGTCCGCCACGCCTGACAGGCGGGTGTGCAGGTCGGCACCGCCGAGCGACTCGGCATCGATCTGCTCGCCTGTTGCAGCCTGCACCAGCTGCGGGCCGCCAAGGAAGATGGTGCCGGTACCGTTGACGATCACCGTTTCGTCGCACATCGCCGGTATGTAGGCGCCGCCCGCCGTGCAGGAGCCCATCACGGCCGCGATCTGCGGCAGCCGCATGGCGGACATCTCCGCAATGTTGCGGAAGATGCGGCCAAAGTGGTGCTCGTCCGGGAAGATGTCCTCCTGCATGGGCAGAAATGCCCCGCCCGAGTCCACCAGGTAGATGCACGGCAGGGCGTTCTCGCGGGCGATGGCCTGCGCGCGAACCTGCTTCTTGATGGTGATCGGGTAGTAGGTGCCGCCCTTGACCGTTGCATCATTGGCCATCACCATGCAGAGCCGGCCGCGCACGCGGCCGATGCCGGTGACGATCGCGCCGGACGGAACCGCATCGGCATACAGCGCATGGCCCGCGAGCTGGCCTATCTCCATGAAGGGCGTGCCGGGATCGAGCAGCCTGTGGATGCGCTCGCGCGCCGTCAGCTTGCCGCGGCCTGCATGCGTGGCCATTGCCTTTGCACCGCCGCCTGCGATCGCCAGGGCGCGCACCTCATCCACCTCACGGCGCAGGCCATCGTAGGCCGTGCGGTTCTGCGTGAAGGCCGGGCTTGCCGTGCGCAGTTGCGAGACGAGGGTGGTCACCTGGGCGCATCCTCGATGACGGGCATGCGCAGCAGGGCGTGGCCCAGCGCCTTGCCCGTCTGGTCCAGCCGCAGGGTTCGGGTCGCCCCTCCGCCCAGCGCGCCTTCCATGACCACAACCACGGCTTCGATGTTGTCCATGGGGTAGCACGTGACGCCGCGGGTGATCCATTCGCCGTAGTGGGCGCGCACACGCTCCGGCGACAGGCTGGCCTTGAGCAGGGCGTAGTCTTCAGGCCGCTTGGCAATGAGGCCGGCGGTGCAGATGTCGCCCTTGTCGCCGGAGCGGATCCATGCGATGTCGGAAAGCTGGCGTGCCGGGCTGGAACCGGGTGCGGATGCTGTTGTCGTTGTGGTCGCAGTCATGTTCTCAGGCCTCCAGTACTTCAACGCTTTGTTGCACGTAGTGGCGCGGGATCAGCGTGGGCCACAGCGAGACGACCGGACGCGGCTTGATCGGCGTGCCGAACGACGTGCCTCCCGGCCCCATGATCCACAGGTTGGAGCCGGCGCGGCGCACCTTGTCGGCCTCTTCCGCGGTGCGCGTGCGCACCGCGCAACGCAGTCCGACCTCTGCCATTGCATTGGCCTTGTCACGGTCAATGGCGGGTGCGGCCGGGCCGTGCAGCATGTTCAGGCCAATGAAATCAAACTGCACGCTGTCGGCCTTGAGGTTCATGCGCTCAAAGCGCTCCAGCATGGTCTGCCTGGCCTTTTCGGCCCGGTCGAAAGCATTGGGCCAGGGAAAGAATGCCATGCATTCGCCGATCCAGCCATCCTCGTAGCCAACCACGAGCTTGAGCGTCTCCGGAGGGGGCAGCCCGCGCACGCCGGAGACCGTCACCCGGTCGGGCCCCGACTCCCTGAGCGACAGCGAGGTGAAATCAGCCACGCCGTCGGGCATCAGGTAGCGGCGCGGGTCGGCGATTTCGTAGACAAGGTGCTCCTTGACCGTGAACTGGTCAACGCGTCCCCCGGTCCCGGGCAGCTTGGTGATTTCTGCAGTACCGCTGGCGTCCATCGTGAACATGGGAAACCCGACACGGCCCATATTCGGCATGTCGGCGAATCGTGACGACATGCCACCGCTGCAGGCCGAGGCACATTCAACGATGTGGCCCAGGGCAATGGCTGATGCGATGCGGTCAACATGGGCCGGGTCGTATTGCCAGCCAAAATGGTGCATGGCAGGCCCGACGTACAGCGCATTGTCCGAGACCCGGCCCGCAACCACCACATCAGCGCCCTGGCCCAGTGCCTGCACAATGCCGCTGGCATCGGTATAGACATTGGCGCACACGACCTTGCTGCGGATGGCATCAAACCCGTCTTCGCCGGTTTCCATATGGAGCAGTGGTACGCCGTCCGCCCGCATGTCGTCCAGCTTGCCCAGCAGGTTGTCACCTTCCACCATGCCGACACGCAGGCCGGCCAGCCCCAGGGCGCGTGCGTCGGCCCGCATGCGCTGTGCAGCCGCCCGTACGTTCACGCCGCCGCCATTGGAGATGAGCTTCGTGCCGGACTTCCGGGCGATGGGCATCATCGCCTTCATGAATTGCACAGCGTCCGGCACATAGCCCAGCTCCGGCTTTTTCTGCACCTGGCGCTGCAGCAGCGCCATGGTCAGCTCGGCCAGGAAGTCGAAGCACATGTAGTCGAGCCTGCCGCCTTCGAGCAGTTCGATGGCCGGGTCCAGGCCGTCGCCCCAAAAGCCGGAGCCCGAGCCGATGCGAACCGGCCCGCGTGCGGCGGTGTTGTCAGGTGTTGTCATTTTTTCCCCTTGTTCGAGAGCTTCTGGCGGTACTCGCCAATGCGTTGCTTGTGCGACGGTGACTGGAACGCGACCGTCTGCACATAGGCCTCGTATTCGAGGTTGGCGCGAAAGTCCATGTGCGCGCCGTGGCGCAATGACAGCTTGGTCATTCGGGCCACATCACGCGTTGAATTGCCCGCAATCTGCAGTGCCAGCTCCATCGCCCTTGGCATCAGCCGGTCGGCCGCCATGACTTCGGCGAACACGCCCAACTGCAGGCCGGCCTGTGCGGTGATCGTGCTGCCGGTGTGCAGGTAGTAGCTGGCCCGCATGCTGCCGATCAGGCGGCTCAGCAGCCAGGGCACGCCCACATCAGCGGCCGACAGGCCCAGCCTGCCAAAAAAAATGTCGTAGCGGGCGGTCTCGGAAGCGATGGCAATGTCGCACGCCAGCGCAATGCCTGCGCCGCCGCCAACAGCAGGGCCGTTCACCGCCGCGATGACGGGGATGTCAAAGTAGTGCAGCCGCTCGGCGACGCGGTTGTACCCGCGTACGAGCTCATAGTCGCGCCTGATGTCGGTAGCCTCGGGGCTCATGATCTCGAACAGGTCGCCGCCGCCGCAGAAAATGGCACCCTTGCCCGTGACCACGAGTACCCGGACTTCCGGGTCGGACGCGATGCCGTCCAGCGCAGCCAGGCAGTCGGCCGAAAAATCAAGGCCCATGGCATTGACCTTCTCGGGCCAGTTGAGCGCCAGCACGGCGACAGGCCCCTGCTTTTCGACGTGGAGTTTGCGGTGGCTCATGGATGTGCCTTGTCCTTGTTGGTGAGGGTTTCGCGTGCGCGGTCGCGCAGCGCAAAGCGCTGGATCTTCCCGGATGCGGTCAGGGGAAGGTTGTCGGTGAAATGAACGTGGCGGGGGAGCTTGTGCTTGCCAATGAGTGTGGCGCAGTGCGCGATCAACGCTTCCGATGTGGCCGACGCGCCTTCTTTCAGAACGGCAAATGCGTGAATCACCTCGCCGCGTATCTCATCCGGCACGCCGACGACCGCCACGTTCTGCACCGCCGGATGTTCGGCCAGGGCATTCTCCACTTCCTTGGGATACACGTTGTATCCGTTGGTCACGATCATGTCCTTGAGCCTGTCCTGGATGTAGATATGGCCGCCCTCATCGACGGTGCCGATGTCGCCCGAGTGCAGCCAGCCATCGCGTATCGTCGCGGCGGTCTGCTCCGGGCGGCTCCAGTAGCCGACCATCAGGGTTGGTGCGCGAAAGCACAGCTCGCCCGGCTCTCCAGGCGGCAGCACCTTGCCGTGACTGTCAATCACCTTGACTTCCACGCCCGGCAGTGCCGGCCCGGTGGACCCCGCGCGGTGGGCATCGCCAGGCACCTGGGCAGCGGCCACCGGGGAGATCTCGGTCAGGCCATAGCTCTCGATGATCTCGATCCCGTGCACATGCCTGAGGTCGTGCTTCAGCCTGTCGGACACCGGCCCGCCACCGACATCCATCAGGCGCAGGGACGAGATGTCTGTCGAGGCCAGCTCCGGCGCGTCAAACAGGCGCGCAAACATGGTTGGCACCCCCACCAGGATGGTGATGCGGTGCTGCGCGATGGCCTTGAGCGCGTCCTGCGGATCGAACCGCGTCAAAACGGCCGTCGTGGCGCCCGCAAGAGCCGGCATGAGGAAGTCCCAGCAAAAGCCGAACGAGGAAAACAGCGGCAGCATGGCCAGGTTGCGGTCGGCCGCCTGGTACCGCGCGACGGATTGGGTCATGCGTGCGTTCTCTATCACGCCGTACTGGCTCAGCAGGATGCCCTTGGGTTTGCCGGTGGTACCGGAGCTGTAGATCATGACGCCGGGGTCGGTACCGCTGCTGCCCACTGGCGGGTTGAGCAACCACTTCGCCGGCGTGTCCGGCGCAGCGGCCGAGACCAGGTCTTCATAGGCCTGCCATCCAGCCTGGCGTGCCCGGATCAGCACCCTGAGGCCTGGAATGGCAAGTTCCGGCGTGATGCGGTCGATCAGGCTGTGCTCCACAAATGCGGCTGCGGGCGAGCAGTCCTGCGCCGTTGCCTGGAGTTCGTGGGCCGTGGTGAGGGTGTTGACCGGGACGCAGATGGCATTGGCGATGCTGCACGCAACGTACAGCTCCTGCAACTCGCGCGAATTGCCCGAGAGCACCAGCACGCGGTCACCCGGCTTCACGCCGGAGGCCAGCATTGCGGCAGCGATCGCGGCGGCGCGTTGCCAGGTCTGCAGCCAGGTCTGGGTGCTCCCGTCCGGCAGGATGAGGTGGGTCTGGCCAGGCAATGTCCGCGCGTTGTGCGCGAACAGCCTGTCGATCCGGTCCAGGGGTGCGGTCATTCGGGCTCCTGTCTTCTCTTGGGGGATGTTCCGGCAATGGGTGGGACGTTGCTCATACCTTGGCAAATCGCTGGCCTGGCTCCGGCAGCTTGAAGACACCCTTGTTCAGCCACTGGCCCCCATCGGCAACCAGGACCTCACCATTGATGTAGTCGGCCATGGGCGAACACATGAACAAGCCAATCTCGACGGTCTCCTCCACTGTTTCGAACCGGCGATTGGGAATTGATGACAGGATGGACTCGCGTGCCTCGGGCGAAGGCCACAGCGCGGTGCGGGACTGCTCGGTGTCGACAAATCCCGGGCAAAGGCAGTTGACCTGGACGTTGCGGTCGCCCCATTCGACGGCCAGTGTCTGCGTCATGGCAATGACGCCGGCCTTGGCCGCCGCCGAATGCACAGTGCCCGGGCCGCCGTACCAGGCGTAGGCCGCCGAAATGCTCAGGATCTTTCCGCCACCCTGGGCCAGCATCTTTTTGCCGGCTGCGAATGTGCAATAGGCAGTGCCGTTCAGGACGATGTTGATGACGGTGTTCCAGCCGTTGGGCGAAATGTCCTCCGCGCGGGAAACGAAGTTTCCTGCGGCATTGTTGATCAGCACGTCGATCCGGCCGAAGGTCTGGACCACGCGGTCGACCGACGCCTGCACCTCTTCGGGTTTGCGGATGTCCACAGGGCAAACCAGCGCTTCACCGCCGGCCTGCCGGATTTCCGCGGCGACTGCCTCCAGCAGTGGCTCACGCCTTCCGGCCAGTGCGACCCGAGCCCCGAGCGCTGCTGCCCGCAAGGCAAATCCACGACCGATACCCGTGCCGGCGCCAGTGATCAGAACGACTTTGTCTTGCAGGGTCCGGGGGGCAAGCATCTGATGATCTCCTGAATAAAATTATGTTGTTTATATTGGAATAAAAAACTTTACCGAGCTGAATATTCATTGTCAACTTGGCATTTCATTGTGGCACACATGATGTGAAAAATAAATAATGTAAATGGAATTAGAATTGCATTGGAGGTAATATCGGGCCATGAAGAACATTTCATCTCCCGCGCCCGCAAAGGGTGGCAGCGACGCCGTACTCTTTTCGGTCGATGACGGGATTGCGACCATCGTGCTGAACCGCCCCGAGCGGCGCAATGCGCTGTCAATGGAGTCCAACGAGCGCCTCTACCAGATCTGGGAACAGCTCGATGCGGACCCGGCCATCCATGTGGCCATCCTCACGTCGGCGGACTGCGGCACCTTTTGCGCCGGCATGGACCTGCGCGAGGCGGCCGAGGTCAGGGCCCGGACGGGCCAGGACATCCTGCAGTTGCTGCGCGACCCGATGTACCAGCGCATGCGCACGGTTCGCATCCCCGTCATTGCCGCGATGACGGGTCATTTCACGGCAGGCGGCATGGTGCTTGCACTCAATGCCGACCTGCGCATCGGGCTGGCCGGCACCTCCGGCGGCATCACCGAGACGAAGATGGGACGCGGCTCACCCTGGGCCGTGCCGATGCTCTGGATGGTTCCCCAGCCTGTCCTGATGGAGATGGTGCTCACGGGTGACATGATGCC
>CAZFKW010000170.1:0-8434 GCA_964519795.1 uncultured Ramlibacter sp.
AGCCTGACAAAAAACCTGCACCATGAAATCGAGCTGGTGGTGGCCATTGGCACCGGCGGCAAAAACATCAAGGCTGCCGACGCAAAGAATCACATCTATGGCTACGCCGTCGGACTGGACATGACGCGCCGTGACCTGCAGGGCGAGATGAAGAAGCAGGGGCGCCCCTGGTGCATCGGCAAGGCCTTTGACCAGTCGGCGCCCATCGGTCCGATCATGCCTGCCGCGCAGGCCGGCGACGTGGAAAACGCCGAGCTGTTCATCCAGGTCAACGGCCAGGACCGCCAGCGCAGCAATGTCTCCAAGCTGATCTGGAACATTGGCGAGACCATCGAGCACCTGTCCGCCGCCTGGGAACTGCAGCCTGGCGACCTGATCTTCACGGGTACACCGGAAGGCGTCGCAGCTGTTGTCTCCGGCGACACCATGGTCGCAGGAGTCGCCGGACTGGGCACGCTGACCGTCAGGGTTGCCTGAAGGCGGGGCGGGGTCCGCGGACTTGAGGGTAAGCCCCGAAGGCGGATTGCCCGGCGGTGCGTTACCTTATGACCACCTATCCAGGAGTTAACTCATGATCCAGCGCCGAACCCTTCTCAAAACCACTGCCGCCGTCGCACTGGGGGCTCCAGGCCTCAGCGGACTGGCCCAGCAGTCGGTCACCCTCAAGTTCCACACTTTCATGGCGCCGATGTCAGGCGTGTGGCTGACCATGCACAAGCCCTGGATGGACAAGGTCGAGAAGGATTCAGGCGGCCGCATCAAGTTTGAAGGCTATCCCGCCATGCAGCTGGGTGGCACGCCCGTGCAGCTCTATGACCAGGCCAGGGATGGCGTGGTGGACATCGTGTGGACCTTGCCCGGCAACACGCCCGGCCGCTTCCCGCGCGTCGAGGCTTTCGAGCTGCCGTTCATGATGAACAATGCCGAAGCAACCTCCAAGGCCTACTGGGAGTATGTGCAGACGGTTGCGGCCGATGAATTCAAGGAAACCCAGGTCCTGGCCCTTCACGTGCATGGCCCCGGCATGTTCCACTCGCGCGACAAGCTCATCCGCAATGCCGCCGACCTCAAGGGCATGAAGGTGCGAGGCCCGACGCGCCAGGTCACCAAGATGCTGGCCTCGCTTGGCGCCACGCCGGTCGGCATGCCGCTGCCGGCCATTACGGACGCGCTGTCAAAGGGCACGATCGAAGCCTGCGTCATTCCCTGGGAAGTCGTGCCGTCGATCAAGGTCAACGAACTGACGAAGTTCCACAGCGAGTTCCCGTCAAACGCCCGGGCGCTGTACACCACCACGTTCGTGATGGCCATGAACAAGGCCAAGTACGACGGTCTGGCGCCCGACCTGAAGAAGGTGATCGACAACAACTCCGGCATGGCAACGTCCGCCTGGCTTGGCAAGACCCAACAGGGCAACGACCCGTCAGGGCGCAAATCGGCATCAGACCGGGGCAACACCATCTATGCCATCACCGCAGCAGACGCAGCCGAGTTCCAGAGGCTGTCCAGCCAGGTCGACGAGGAGTGGGTAGCCGACATGAACAAACGCAATTTTGACGGCAAGAAACTGCTTCAAACCGCCAGGGCACTGATCGAGAAGCACGGCAAGGCCTGAGGCCGGCTGCGCCGCTGCAGTCCTGCTGCAGTGGACGGGAGGGGGCTCCGCACGGAGCCCCTTTGTTTTTCAAACTACACTGGAGGCCATCAAACACTGCAGGAACTGCGGCGCTGCCGTCACCTACCGTGTGCCCGACGACGGCGACACCCGCGAGCGGGCTGTCTGCCCCGCCTGCAAGACCATCCACTACGAAAACCCGCTCAATGTGGTGGGCACCATCCCCGTGCTTGGCGACAAGGTGCTCCTGTGCAAGCGCAACATCGAACCCCGCTGGGGCAAATGGACGCTGCCGGCAGGCTTCATGGAGCTGGGCGAGACCACGGCCGCCGGCGCCGCGCGCGAGACTGACGAAGAAGCCGGCGCGCAGTTCGAGATGCTGGGACTGTTCAGCGTGATGAACGTGCCACGCGTCGGGCAGGTTCACCTGTTCTACCGGGCGACGCTGCTCAATGGCGAATTCGCCCCCGGCCACGAAACCATCGAAGCCAGGCTGTTCGACGAAGCCGAGATACCCTGGGACGAGATCGCCTTCAGGACTGTCAGGGAGACGCTGGAGTGCTTTTTTGCCGACCGGCGCAAAGGCCAGTTCGGGATCCACCACATCGACATCACCTGAATGGCAGGCTGGCCGCGCCTCAGTTGATGATGCGGTTCTGCTGCTCGCGCTGGCGACGCTCCATTTCACGCCGCTCGACGCAGGTCGGGTGGCTGCGGAATGCGGGTTTGGCACATTGTTCAGACATGCAGATCTGATAGCCCAGCAGCATCCGCCCTTCGCAGCCATCCTTGGGATCCGCGGCAACGACAGGTGCTGCTGGTGCAGCGGCCGGTGCAGGCCGCGACTCCGCACGTTGCACAGGCGCTGGTGCCGGCGCCGGCGCCTGGGCAGCGGGCGTCACCGGTGCAATCACAGGTGCGCTGACTGGCACGGAGTCCTTGGGCTTGGCCCGCGCTGCCAGCTGGCTCGCAGTCGGGCGCGGCGCACTTGCCGCCGGCCTGGATGCCGCAGCCATGACGGCAGATGCCGCTGATGCTGCGCTGCTGGCAGCGACGGCCGCTGCGACCGCCGCTGAACCTGCAAGTGCCGGGCTTGAAGCGGCAGAGGCTGCCACCGCCGCAGCACTGGCCGCCTCTGCCGCCGCAGGTGCACCGCTGCTTCCCAGCATGAACTTCAGCGCCACGCCAGCCAGCACGAGGCCCGCAACCCCGATCATCGCAAACCTGGCCGTCTGCGACTTGGCCGCACCTGTCGGTGCAGCTGCGCCGGCGCCGGCAGTGGCAGCAGCCGTTGCAGCGGCAGCAGGCTGGGCGGCGGCCGGCTGTGGCACGGGCCTTGCCGGTATGGGCGGTATGGTTGGCGCGTCACGCGGGTCAACCGGAGGCGGTGCGGCCCCGTCGGCCATGCCAGGCGCAGGCTCTTGCCCGGCCACGGGCGGGCTGCTCGTGGCATCGTCCACCCGTGGCTGGAACATCGTGCGTGTGTAGTCCCCGCTCGTTCCGCCTGCACCTGAACCGTTGCCGGGCGATGTCACGCCATCGGGCGCTGCAGGCCGCGAAAAGTCAGTCCTCATGCGCGTCGCATCAGTGTCCTGGTTGCTGACTGGCATCTGCGTGCCATAGCTGCCCATGGTGGCGTCCATGCTGGCGCCGCTGGCCAGCTTCTTGAGGCGCCGCCGCGCCAGGTCGGCATAGATGCCGGTAGGAAACTTCGCCAGGAAGCCTTCGATTTCCTCAGCCTCCACCGAATCCTTGATGTCCTTCCAGTACACGAGCTCCAGTTCCTGGGTTACCGTGCTGGTGTTGGTGCTCGTGGAGGACGTGGCTGAGGTACCCGATGTGCCGGAGGTTGCCGAGCCCATGGTCACCCCGGACCCCCTGGTTTCACCCGCCCCGCCCTGCTTGCCGGGATTGGCCGGCGGCACGATGGTCTGGTCGGAGGCGCGGCGGATGGCCGCCTGCAGCGCCACCGCAAAATCCCGCGCAGTCGCAAAGCGCTCATCGCGCTTCTTGGCCAGCGCCCGCGCCACGACGGCGTCAATGGCGACCGGCAACTGCGGGTTGATGACGCTGGGCGGCGTCGGTGAATGCCCGATGATCTGGTGGATGATGGAGAAGTCGTTCTCGCCATCAAATGGCCGCTTGTCTGTGAGCAGCTGGTAGAGCACGATGCCCACGGAGAAGAGGTCGGCCCGTGAGTCGACCGGCTGGCCCTGGACCTGCTCGGGCGACATGTACTTGAGCGTGCCGACCATGGCGCCCTGCGTCCGCGTGGCCTCGCCGGAATCCTGGATGCGGGCAACGCCGAAGTCCGTGAGCTTGATACGCCCGCCCGGTTCGATCAGCAGGTTGGCCGGCTTGATGTCGCGGTGCACGATCCCTTGCTTGTGCGCATAGTCCAGCGCGGCCAGCAGGTCGCGGATCATCTTGAGCGACTGGTCCAGCGTGTAGCGCTCGCCCTTGTCGATGTGGTGCTTGAGGTCGTCGCCCTGGATGTACTCCATGACCAGGAAAGCGATGTCGCCGTCCCGGTCGGAGTCATAGACACTCACGATGTTGGGGTGTTGCAGCCGGGCGGCAGAGCGGGCCTCGGTGCGGAAGCGGGCCTCGTACTCGGCCGCCGCCTCTTCTGACATGTTCTCGACCTTGACGGTCTTGATGGCCACCCTGCGATCAAGGTTGGGGTCGCGCCCTTCATAGACGATTCCCATCGCGCCTTTGCCCAGGACGCGAAGTAGATCGTATCGACCAAGCTTCTTGATGCTCACAGACTGCAGTAAGGGGTTAAGCGGAGACGGGTCATTCTAACGTTACATCCGGGGACAGCAGGATTCATTCGCGGCGGGTCGCTCCTTTCCTGAGCAGCGTGCTTGCACGCGTGTAGGCCGAGGTGAAGTAGCGGGTAAATAGCCGCTCCAGCCAGGCCGGCATGTTGCCGCTTTCGCTGGCGTAGTACCTGGCATAGGCATCCCACGGCCGGATCTTCGCCAGCAGCCCACCTGCGGACTTGTCATCGGCGATCCGTGCCTCGATCCGGTCTGGCGCAAATTCGCGCAGGGTACCTTCAAGCACCGCGCGGGAGGCTGCTGTCACCGCCGTGTCGTGGATTTTCAGCTCCTCGACGAGCGCGGCCAGCGCTGCTTCGGGTTCTGCAAATGCTGGGCCGGCCTGGCTGGCACCCAGGAGATATTGCAGCTTGGTGTCAAGCGGCCAGTCGGTCTTGAGCGGATTGTTCTCGCGCGTTGCCACCATGGTGCGCTCGTCGGCACCCATCTCGCGGCTCAGATCAAGCTTGGCCGCATAAAGCGCAACCAAGCCCTCGACAGCCATGCGGACCTTGCGGCCCGCCGCCTCCAGGTCTTCTGCGCTCAAGGTTCCTGGCTTCAGGGGATCCAGGCCCATGCCCCGGAAGAAATGCGTCATGTCCCCGGTCATCGGCTCACCGGCACCGGCGGCCACCGCAGGCTCCCTCAGCTCGGCCGGCTGCGGAACATAGCGGTGAACCACCGTGGCGTCGAACCCCCATTCGCCAAACGGGTCTTCGTCCGCCATGCCTGCCGGACCACCGTGCCCCGTCAGTCCGACGATGCCCGATGCTGATCCGTCAGGCGCAATGCTGTCAGGCTCTGCCAGGCGCACGGTGATGGTGTAGTCCCCCACAAGAAGTTCGTCGCCCTCTGGCAGCGCCGCGACGCCGCCTGGTGGCACCTCACCCGATGGCAGGTCCACACCGTTGACGACGGACAGCACCCGCAGATGGACCTGCCCGGCCTCGACCCACACCACCAGGTGCTGGCGCGAGACCGTTCGATCGGGATCCGGCAGGCACAGGTCGCAATCGGTGTCGCGCCCCACGAGGAGGGACTGCCCCTCGTCAATTTCCCGCCTGTCCTGCAGGTCCGGGCCGGCCACGGAAATTTCAAACCGGGCCATGGGATGCGATCAGTCCCTGACGGCGAAACGCAGCAGGGGGACGCTGTCGGCATCGCGCTCACAGCCCAGCGTGATCTCGCCACTGCCTACAAGGTAAGACTCGGTACGCCGCAGTACAACCGGCTCGGTCTGGTTGCCCATATAAACCCAGGTGCCGAAGCTTGAAACGTCATTGAGCACAAAGTGCCCGCCGCGCCATTCAAGCGTGGCATGGACGCGCGACACGCGGGAATCGTTGACTGAAAGCGTGGCGGTGGTAGCGCGGCCAATGGAGATCTTGTCTGCACGCGGCTCCAGGCTGACAGTCTGGTCCGCATAGGACACCTCCAGCACCAGTTGCCGCGGCTTGGCCATCATGGAGACGCCCATGATGGTGGCGTCAGCATCACGCCCTGTCTGCCATTCGACGCGGAACACCTCGGTCACGTCGGACTTGCCGCGCAGGTACATGGGGCCGAGGCTGCGCAATGGTCCGCGCAGCACCGGGGCAAGCGCATCGCGCACACGTTGCGTCGTGAGAATCTGCTCTGCGCCGGCAAGGTCCGCCAGCCGGGCCGCGCTGTTGACGGCATCGCCAAAGCAGTCGCCTTCAATTTCAACGACTTCCCCGGACTCGATGCCCATCTGCATCTGGATGGGGTTGCCGGTGCCACCGGCGCGAATGGGTTCGTCAAGCAGGCGCTTCTGGATCGTCACACAGGCGGCAAGCGCATCACCCTCATCGGGAAAGACAACAAAGAGGCCATCGCCCAGGAGCTTGACCACGCGCCCGTGGTGTTCCTCAAAAACCCGGCTGAGATCCCCGGTGAGCTGCGTCACGAAGTGCGACGCCGTCTGGTCTCCCAAACGCTCGAAGATGCCGGTACTGCCAACGAGATCAGCAAAAACAACTGTGGTCACGGTACTGGCGGATGGGGATGGGTTGAAGGGGCACAGCAAGGATGGTGCCTGATTCTATGCCGGTTCGCAAAAAGAAAAAGGGCTAGCAGATGACTCTGCTAACCCCGTATCCTTGAATAGTCTGTCTGTTGGTCGGCGTGAAAGGATTCGAACCTTCGACCCCTTGCACCCCATGCAAGTGCGCTACCAGGCTGCGCTACACGCCGAAGCCTCAGATTATAACCTGCCACATCAGTGAGTCGCGGTGAGAAGGTCGCGGATCTCGAACAATTCGCGCCGCACCAGCATCAGCTTGTGCGAGGCGGCACTGGTTTCCTCCTCCGGTGTGCTGTCCTCGAAATCGTCGAAGCCCGAATCCACCTCTATGACCTCGACACCTTCCAGCATGACCTCGCCTGCCTTGCGCTTGTCGCGCTCGACCTGGACGATTTCCTGGAGCTTGTTGCGCGCGCCGCTGATGGTGAAGCCCTGGTCGTAGAGCAGGTCGCGGATACGGCGGATCATGAGCACTTCATGGTGCTGGTAGTAACGGCGGTTGCCGCGCCTCTTCATGGGACGCAGCTGCGTGAATTCCTGCTCCCAATACCGTAGCACGTGAGGCTTGACGCCACACAGGTCGCTGACCTCACCGATGGTGAAGTAACGCTTGGCAGGTATGGTGGGGAGAGCTTTCTCCATTGAAATCAATGCGGTAGGAGAGAAAGTTTCTAGGTTACTCTAACTTTGCTTCAGGCGCAAAGCCTGATCCCGCGCGCCACCATAAAAGACAGCGGGTGTTGTTCCAAGTCACAGTTCAGTCACGTCTGCTGCCGCGCCATCGCCCTGGATGTGCTCCTTGAGCTTGTGGCTGGCGTGAAAAGTCACGACGCGGCGCGCCTGGATGGGAATGGCCTCGCCCGTGCGCGGGTTGCGACCGGGCCGGGGCGCCTTGGTGCGGATCTGGAAGTTGCCGAAGCCGGATATCTTGACGTCGCTGCCCTCGACCAGGCTGTCCGAGATCAGGTCGAAGAACGCATCGATCATGTCCTTGGACTCGCGCTTGTTCAGCCCGATCTGCTCGAACAGCAACTCCGCAAGCTGTGCCTTGGTCAACGCCGGTGTTTCAAGGCTTTCGACGGAGATTTCCATAGTTCTTTTCCTCTGACTTCTTTATTGTTCGTGCAATAACAGGCGCAATACCTTCAGCCCCTGAGGCGGGCGCCCAGCTGACTGCCGAGCTGCGCCACAATGGCCTGGACAGCAGCATCGATCCGCTCGTCGGCCAGTGTGGCTTCGTCGCTGTTCAGCGTCAAGCGAACCGCGAGGCTTTTCTCGCCTTGTGCCATGGCTCCCGCGACACCCGCCTGCAGCTTGGGCCGGTACACGTCGAACAGGACCGCGTTGCGCAGCAGGCCACCTGTGGGCGCTGCGTGAATCGCCTGCATGAGGGCCGCGTGACTGACACCATCCGCCACGATGACGGCAATGTCGCGCTCCACCGCCTGGAATTTCGGTACGGGCCTCAGCGATGCGACCTGCCTGTGCAACACGGCTTCAAGCTCAAGCTCGAACATGACCGGCGCGTGGGCGAGGTCATAGCCCTGGCGCCACCTGGGGTGCAACTCGCCGGCGTAGCCAATGTCCTTGCCATCCAGGATCACGCGGGCGCAGCGGCCGGGATGCATGGCCGGGTGCTCGGCCGCAACAAACTCCGGCTGGCGCGGCGCAAGCAGGGCCTCAACGTCGCCCTTGATGTCAAAGAAATCCACGCCCCGCTCCTTGCGGCTCCACTGCAACGCATCCGCCGCGCCATAGGCCATGGCCGCGACCCGCATGGGCTGGTGAAAGCCTTCGACTGTGGTGTCCGTGTTCTGCACGGAGGCATCGCGCAGGAAGACGCGGCCCAGCGGGTCCAGCACCTGAACAGCCAGGGCCTTCATGGCGCTCTCGAGTCCGGCGATGTGCGGAAAGAGCGACCGGCTGCCGGCGCCGAGCACGCCGCCCACC
>CAZFKW010000171.1:0-4417 GCA_964519795.1 uncultured Ramlibacter sp.
CACGGGAAGCGGTGTGAATGCTGTGGCGAAGAGGGGCCGCGACGGGACGCGAATTCGCGCACGCACATCCCGCCAGGCTCCATCTCTCAGGCATGCTGACTATCGTTTGTAGCTTGCTTGTAGCTGATGGAGGTTGCTTCCGCGCCTTCTCTTCGTCGGTCCAATTCCGCCGCTGGCGCCGACCCGTGATCACCTCGATCCGACGATACTTTCCCTCATGCATGCCTTCATCCATGGCTTCAAGCATAGCATCAGCGCGATCTCCAACCATTCCGTTCCGCTCCTGTCGATGAAGGAGCTGTTCTCACGGCATCAATCACAAAAGGAAAGGTGGGGTGTTCGTCGCGCTCACGTTCAACCGCGACTGCTGACCAGGAGCTTTGCCATTGATCAGACCTTGGGGACCGCGTTCGTTGAAGTGCATGACCCAGTCCCGGGACATCTGGAGCGTCACATTGCCGAGGCGGGCGGCATCGGAACGCGAGCCTCCATCGTAGATCGAGGCGAGTGCCAACAAACGTCGTGCCTGGGCTGCGTCCTTCGTCTGCCGCGCCAATCGCCGCAGACCGGCCCCATCAAAATCCACCCGTAACCTAATCCCTGATCGCACCGCTGACCTCCGGTTTGCACCAGAGATTCAGATTCAACGACCTTTGGGAAGGATAAAGAGTCGAGATCAGCGAGGTAGCGTATTAGGTATTCGAAGGCTACTAAGCAGTGTAAAGGCTCACCTGAAACGGGATTTTTTCCAGTGATGGGATAGCCTGCCTAAAACAGTTGATTTTAGCGCATATATTTTAGAAGGGGGGGCTCCGGCGAGTTGCGCGGCGGCTTTCACGGCTCTTTTATAGGGCATCTCGTGTGAGACCCGTCGCTCCACTTCATCTCGGCCTTGCACATCGTACCATTCAAACATGATCTTAATGAACTCTTCGAGACTCATATACTTCTTGTCACAACAAACCGTGTCATGGTCGGTTTCGAATTCGAGGTCTAGACCATTTTTGATCCATCGTGGAATGGGCATACAGTGACCAAAGAACCCCTTGATTGCCCCTGTGCGCAATGGATCAAAATCTTGAATTCCTAATTTCTCGGCCAAAGCACCAGCAAAGTGGCGCATAACTTCGGGTAGCGGATGGCCTTTAGCAAAATGCAACCGACTTGTCCGCCAGTGCTTTGCGTAATACTCTGATGCAATGATATCGGCGCCTGCTTCCATCTCACGTTTTTGGAATGCTGAAATGCCAAACTCAACTCTCTCCCGTAGCTGTTGTTCGTTCAATAGCGTGGCGTTATGATATAATTCTGCAGTTGCCTTTGCTGAAAGCCCGCAAGTATATCCCGCCGCAATGAGCATATTTTCGTTCGCAGCAAAAGGATATTTTGGAACGTCACGCCAAAGTTTTGGGACCGTACCAAACGTCAGTGCGTCGTACTGGAGAGCAGGAATACTTATCAATTTTTTCCCTACCCGATCGGCCCAACTTCTGATGGCGGAGGGGTGAATCTCTTTAATAGGTGCGGAAAATAAGGGCTGTGCCACAATGACATCTGCCTCTTCCATTTGTTCTAGTAAAAATGGCGCGTCAGATGCTGTCATCGATTGGGCCTGTATCGACTTCAAGCATTCCCAATCGCGGGCGTAGGAATCTGAGCCGCTACGCAAAAAGTTATTGTATTCGAAGCCCTGACAATTAGTTAAAAATAGTATTTTTTTCATGAGTGATGTGTCCAGTTGCTGAGGCAATCCGGCGTCCGTAATAAGTACCGTACAGCCCGGCTTTCCATAAGTTCAACAGGTTCGGTCTGTTCGCACATAGCATAGCCACATCTAAGAGCCCGACCGAAAAAGAGTTGAGTGAAATCAGCTAGTTGTGGTTCTTTTTGTTTGCTTAGGGCGAACGGAGACCACAATGGGCTGGACTGATTTCACCCGTCGGCAATATGCCCGACGCGTAATGCGGTATGCAAGCGATCTGACGGACAAGGAATAGGATTCCGCCAGAGGTGGTGAAGGCGTTCGCGGCGATGCAGTTCGAGCTGTCGGTCGAGCGTGCCGCACGTCAGCATGAGCAGGCTGTGGTTGCCGAAAAGGATGCGTTCATCGCCGAGCTTAAGGAACTGGTCGAGAAGCTTGAAGGTCAGGTTCACGACTATCGGCGCAGCATGATCGTCCCGTTCGTCGTTGGATTGGGGCGGACGCACGATTCTTCAATGCCGGAGCTTCGACCCCGGTTCCGTTTCGCATCACATGGGATATCCCCATGTTGCTCGTAATGACCTCCCTCACCTTCCTCGTCATAACGAGTCTGCTGAGTCAGCACTTTGCCTTGTCGGCTCGAAGCTGATATTTTGAACAGTAAGCTTGGCTTGAAAGTACAAGCTACAGATAAAAATCTAACGATGTCAGCTTGACGTTGCCCGCAACGATAAACTCGAAATCGGACTTCTTATCTCCATCAATGTCGCCCCAGACGTAGGTGTTTTTGTTCGCACTGCTATAGCTGAAGCGGAGCTCACCGGCCGTTCCAGAAAAGGCACCAGTACCAACAAAGGTGAAGGCTTGGTTTCCAGATTTTTCGGAGTTTGCATCAATGATTCGGAGGTCTATGAGGTCATCTTTCCGATTGAAGTCGGTGATGATGGACTTTCTAATACACTCTCGAAAACAAAGATGTCTTCGCCTGAGCCACCGCTCATTATGTCGCGCCCCAGCCCTCCAATGAAGCGGTCGTTACCCGACCCGCCAATGAGTGTGTCATTGCCTTCACGACCGATCAGCAGGTCATTGCCCATGCTGCTGGTAAAGTGATCATTACCCGAGCTGCCTCGCATCTGATCATCGAACCGGCTCCCGACGAATTTTTCAATCGAAATAAATGCGTCTGGAGTTTGGTAGAGGCGAAGATCAACACCAGCGCTGACTTGATCAAACAGGACCGTATCGACGCCGGAGCCACCATCGACTTCACCGATTGATGAGAGGTGAAAAACATCATCTCCTCCGTAGCCTTTGAAGACTGCCGTGAGGTCGTCGCTTCCTGATAACAACAACTGTACGCCAATAATCCCAGATTTCTGAAAAGCGGCCAAGTCATCGATTTGTGGGCCGTCTTTGATATGTAAATACTCTCGTACGGTGTACCCATAATCAGCGCCTGGAATCGAGCTTCTTTCAACCTTCTCAATTTTGCTAATTACGCCGGAGTAAATTCCTGATTTCTCAGTGAATTTTCCGATCAGAGTGAGCGTTTTTGTTTCGTATTCCGGGCCGTACGGTCCAGTCTTAACCTCCTGCCATTTGAAAACGATGCTGCTGCCGTATGAAACTGTTTGAAATTCCGGCAGAAAAAACACATCGAGATCGGCGCTGTTAGTGATTTTAGCCACTTTTTTCCCTTTCCATCGAGACGCAAAGAAGAACAGATCGCACGTTAGACGTTAATTTCCTGCGTTGGCGATTTGCCGTTCTTCGGGTCCAGTTTCTTACAGCCCCGCGCCAATTTGTCCTTTAGTGCTGACCTGGGCAAGGTCTGTTATGCTATTCGACAAAGCTTTTCAGCGCTATTGCGCCGACCTGTTTCAAAACCTGAATGGCAATCTCGCCTGGAATTTTGCCGTATCCTTGCCTTCTGGTAAGTGCCTTAACTAAACCAAAACGGGAAAGTCCGGTGCAAAATTTTCCATTTTTTTTGGGTTTTATCACTGTAGTTTCTCTGCTCGCATCGCCTTCATTGGCCATTGAACTCGGTTTGCCGGCGCAATGCGAACTCGGCGAAACGTGTTTCATGCAGCAATATCCCGATATGGAACAGGGAAGTGGTGTCGCCGACCCGCTCTGCGGTAGCCAGTCTTATGACGGGCACAAGGGAACGGACCTACGAATTCTTTCATGAAAGACATGGAGACCGGCTATGCCGTCATAGCCGTCGCTGACGGAAAGATCCTGCGTCTCCGTGATGGAGAGCCAGATCATCTCGTCGCGACCGAAGAGGACAGAGCAAGAATTGCCGGAAAGGAATGCGGCAACGGCTTGGTCATGCAACTCACAGACGGCTTCGAGGTTCAGTACTGCCATCTCAAGGAGGGAAGCCTTGCGGTTAAACCGGGAGACGCCGTGCGGAAAGGTGACCGGTTAGGCGAAATCGGATCATCTGGATTGGCGCAATTCCCCCATGTGCACATCACTGTCACCCAAGCCGGTGAGCCCATCGACCCGCTCACGGGGAGGAAGCTATCGGAGGGGTGTATGTCGGCCCTCCAGCCGAGTGCTTCCCTTTTCGCGTAGCATCGTCGAAAAGCTTGATTTGACGACACCAGAGATACTCGCGTTTGGATTGGCCGGAAGGGCTATTGATCACCAGTCCCTCGTCCGTGAAGGACCACCGCCAAAAGTGTCCTCAACAGACAAGCT
>CAZFKW010000171.1:4433-7498 GCA_964519795.1 uncultured Ramlibacter sp.
GAGACAGCGTCAGGATCGCTTTGAAGGATGAACAGGGGAATACTCTCGTCGATCATACAGGTAACCCGCTCGACAGAGACAAGGCGACCTTCTCAGCCTACGCCGGCAGGAAACGTTCCCTACCTGCCGGTCGTTATAAAGTAGATGTTTTTATTATGCGGGACCACATTCCTCTTAAGAATGAGGGTTCGGATGTTGTCGTACAATGATGTTTGACGCATGAAGTCGGCCACGCTCGCCCCTATCTCCAAGTCTATGGGTAAACCGCCTTAGCGGGCGGGCTCCACCTGAATGGCCGGCTTCTCGCGTGTACAGTCCCTAATGAGGCCTTCATCGAATTGCCCGGGCCGGTGCTCCATTGGCAATGCCGTTTCGTCGGATAACACGACACAAAGCTCAGGTAGCCTGATCAGGCGCTCGGCGCCGTTTGACTACGGCGGTTTTAGCAAGGCTACTAAAAAGCTTAGGCTTGAAAGTATGGAATCGCTGCCACAGGGCCCAAATCTGCAAGCAAGCTCTCCTCCACTGCTCTAAGAATATCAATTTCAAAACGATCAATAGCTAGGCGGTTGCTGCACATCACCACGGCAAGCTTAGCTTCTTGTGCCGCCGCGACAAAACGGAGACAGATCGTGTCCCGCCGAGTGGTGTAGCTGGGTAATAGCGAAGCCGCTCGCGAGCGCACCCTCCATAGTGCTGTAGGGAGCGGGCGGCGTAGCGGTGGTCACCAGTGTTTTCCGCTAGGGTCGGGTTGTTGAAGCTCAACCTGAGGGAAGACCACCGATGACCGACGACATGATGAACCTGCGCTCACTCGTTGAGAAGAGCGCCGACGCCGATTTACTGCGCGACATGATTGGCTTTGCTGCCGAGAAGCTGATGGCTCTGGAGGTCGGCACGAAGACCGGCGCGGGCTATGGCGAGAAGAATGGCTTCCGACTGGCCCAGCGCAACGGCTATCGCGACAGGGACTGGGAGACACGTGCTGGCACAGTGGAGCTGCGCATTCCGAAGTTGCGCACCGGCAGCTATTTCCCGAGCTTCCTTGAGCCACGCCGCATGGCAGAGAAGGCCCTGACGGCCGTTATCCAGGAAGCCTACATCCAGGGCGTTTCGACCCGCTCCGTCGATGACCTGGTCAAGGCGATGGGCATGAGCGGCATCTCTAAGAGCCAGGTGTCCCGGCTATGCGAAGAGATCGATGACAAAGTGAAGGCCTTCCTCGACAGGCCCATAGAGGGTGAATGGCCCTACCTGTGGATCGATGCCACCTATCTCAAGGTCCGGCGCGGTGGGCGCATCGTCTCTGTCGCAGTCATCATCGCCGTCGGCGTCAACACCGACGGACGCCGAGAGGTGTTGGGCATGGAGATCGGCACATCCGAGGCCGAGCCGATCTGGACGGAATTCCTGCGCAAACTGACAAGAAGAGGCCTGCGCGGCGTCAAGCTGGCTGTTTCCGATGCGCATGAGGGCATCAAGGCAGCAGTGTCGAAGGTGCTCTCCGCCACCTGGCAGCGCTGCAGGGTCCACTTCATGCGCAACGCTCTGGCTCATGCCGGAAAGAGCGGACGGCGCGTGGTGTCCGCCTTCATCGCCACCGCCTTCGCCCAGGACACGTCGGAGGCTGCAAGCACCCAATGGCGCAATGTCGCTGACCAGATCAGGCTGAAGGTGCCCAAACTCGCCACGCTCATGGACAGCGCCGAGCAGGACGTGCTCGCCTACATGACCTTTCCCAGGCAGCACTGGACCAAGCTGCACTCGACAAACCCCATCGAACGTCTCAACGGCGAGATCAAGCGAAGGACAGAGGTCGTCGGCATCTTTCCCAACGATGATGCCATCGTGCGCCTGGTCGGTGCGCTATTGCTCGAACAGAATGACGAGTGGGCCGTCCAACGATCGCGCTACATGACACTTGAGACCATCGCCACAATGAGCGATGATCCTCTCATCAGCCTGCCAGCCGCAAGCTGATC
The DNA here is from genome assembly GCA_964519795.1 of uncultured Ramlibacter sp. GTDB lineage: Bacteria > Pseudomonadota > Gammaproteobacteria > Burkholderiales > Burkholderiaceae_C > JACMQX01. The sequence continues at coordinate 6,416 of CAZFKW010000171.1, forward strand.
CATTCCCGGCTCTGTCCGGAAGGCACGGCGACTGCCGAAGCTACACCACGCCGTGGGACACGATCCGGAGACACGCCTCGCTATCATTCAACTCTCCTTGCAACGCCTTCGAGCATGACTGTATCGCGATCCGATAAGTTGACGTCTTAGCACTCGTCCAATGTTCAAGGAGATAATGGGCGGCGTCGCGGGTCGACCGGATTCGGACGTACACATTCGAAACGCCCCGCAATTCAATAGTGACAGTTTCAGCCCAGCCATGTGCCATTTCGACTCCCCACGAATGAGTGAACGCTAAATATCTAGCCGAGCTTGCGCGAAACCGAATCTCAGCGGTTTGAACTCCGTTTGGCTGAGAATTTCCATTTCTCCGGGGTCGGTTAAAGGACGAGGTGTCTTGAAATGCCTGAGAATGAAGGTGATAGTGCGATCTGAAAATCACTTCGATAGCATTTATCCTTTAGGACATAGCAACCAGTAACGACTTCAATGCATATTTTTTCTCTTCGTTTTCTTGGAATTTTGAGAATATTCTTATAAAAAATTGACTTCTCTAATTCCACCTCACTATTGTCAACGAGTACAAAATACGTTTTAGCATTTCCGATCGGTCGAAAGGATTTAATATGCCGAGTTCTTCCGAGACTTCATCCGTCGTGAAAAAGGCGATGGAAAAAGACTCAAGGCGTGCTGCCTTTCGGGCCTACATGGCGGCACTGGAACTTTCCCATATCGCCTTAGAAGAAAAAAGAATATCTCCCCGTATGCTTGATATAGGTGGAGCTTATGGTATCCACGCTCGATTTTTCCGCAGAAATATTTCTGATTTACACGTTGATGTAATTGATTCCGTGCCTACTGAGGAAGAAGATCTTATTTTTACGGGATTTTATGATGATTTCAGTCCTACAGAACCTTATGATTATGTATGGGCAAGCCATGTTCTGGAGCATGTTCCTAGCCCAACAAATTTTTTTGCGAAACTTTACAGAGATCTTAAGATCGGAGGTTGGGCCGCGATTACCGTTCCACCACTTAGGCATGAGATGACATTTGCTCATCTCAGTCTATGGAATGCTGGAC
>CAZFKW010000171.1:7508-8432 GCA_964519795.1 uncultured Ramlibacter sp.
TGTTCATTTCATCAATGCCGGGTTTGATTGTAGCAAAGCGCATGTTGCGACATACAATTATAATGTTTCGGTACTTGTTCAAAAGATGCCACGTGGGCGCAAGCCAAAGGCCGAATCTCTCCCGCCCGGGCTTACTCGTAAAGGGCCTTACTTCATGGGGGATATCGAACGTTTGGCCTGGCAGACCGCTTTACCAGCGATGGAGGCACCTCTCGGAAAGCCCGCCTCGTTAGCCGAGACGGAGGCGTTCATGAGTGGTAAGTCATCGTCGTTCTGCCAATTTGTTGATGCCAAGGGGCGCCAGGCTGCAGGTTATTGGGATGCAGAGGCGGCATCTATTTTTCGAGTTGGATAGGTTTTGTTACGATCGTTTCCGGCGATGACACCGGCCAGCCACCCCTCCGGACGTCTTATATTAGTTCGCCCTCACCCAGTTGAGCATGATAACCGGCGTCTGGTTGCCATTGTGAGTTCTCACGAACATCGCGTTTGCGATTCGCGCCTTTGACCAGGGGTCCAGATCCTTGACCGCCGACATAATATAGCATGCATGATTGCTATCGAGAATGATAGCAATCATGCATGCTATCATTCTAGAACGAAATCTGATTGCAATTCTCATGCTTTCATGAAAGCATGCACTTCAGTCAAGTTTACTCTGGAGACACCCATGCCCGTCATTTGTGCCGCCAACCCAAAAGGGGGTGCAGGCAAGTCAACGACGATCCTTGCTATCGCCACTACCCTGGCTCAGCAGGGGGGATCCGTGACAATTATCGATGCTGACCCGAACAAACCAATCACAGACTGGCGTACCGGGAAAAGCACCCTCCCTATCAGGGTTGTCAGTGACGCTACGGAGGCAAACATCCGGGATCTCATCAATACTGCGGCGTCTGAGGCACAATTCGTGTTTGTGGATCT
>CAZFKW010000172.1:0-3256 GCA_964519795.1 uncultured Ramlibacter sp.
GGGTGGGAGGGGTCATGCCCATCCCGGTGGATGTGCGGGTGATCGCAGCGACCCACCAGCCGCTGGACCAGCTGGTGGCCGAGCGGCGTTTCCGGGCTGACCTTTACTACCGGCTCAACATCCTGCGGCTGCGCCTGCCGCCACTGCGCGAACGCGACGCCGACATTGATGACATGGCGCTGGCCTTTGTGGCGCGCAGTCTGCGCGGACTGGGCAGCCGCCACGACGCGCGGGAACTGCTGGCCCCGCTCGGCGCGGTTGCGCGGATACGGCTGGCCAGGCAACGTCCGCGAGCTTGAGAATGTGTGCGAGCGCATATCCGTCGTCTTTGCACAGTACCCCAGGCTTACCGGCGCGGCGTATGCCGAGCTTGAGAACGATTGTCCGGAGCTGTTCATCACAGGCGTGCAGGCCGCGTCCGCAGGAGCGGAGGCCGGCGGGCAACTGGCCGAGGTGCTGGCGGCCTGCCATGGCAACCGCCTGGAGGCCGCGCAACGTCTGGGTATCAGCCGCTCGACGCTGTGGCGGCGGATGAAGGATGCGGGTATGTAGCAGCGCTTGCGCAAAGCCTGTCGAAAATGCAGTTTTCCATTCGTCGTGATGCAGGAGCAGGTGCTCCGCCAGCCACCAACAAGGAGATCGACATGCGTTTCATGATTCTGGTCAAGGCCACCAAAGACAGCGAGGCGGGCATCATGCCCAGCCAGGAGATGTTCGCCGAGATGGGCAAGTTCAATGAGGAGCTGGTCAAGGCCGGCGTCATGCAGGCGGGCGAAGGCCTGCACCCGAGTTCAAGGGGCGCGCGCGTGCGCTTCTCGGGCAAGGAGCGCACCGTGATCGATGGCCCGTTTGCCGAGACCAAAGAGCTGGTTGCGGGCTTCTGGCTCTGGAAATGCGCCTCGCTGCAGGAGGCCATCGACTGGGTCAAACGCTGCCCCAACCCGATGCCGGGCGACTCGGAGATCGAGATCCGGCGGATCTACGAAGCCGAGGATTTTGGCGACGCGCTGACGCCGGAGTTGCGGGAACAGGAGGAACGTTTGCGGGCGGAGACTGCGAAGTTGACGGGTGCGTAAGGCGCATCCGTCCGATGGGTGAAATCCCGTCGCCGGGAAAGGAGATCGCTTCCCGGGGAATCCGGCGCGACTTTATCGCAGGCCTCGCTATACTGTACAAATAGCTAGTTCAGAAGGCGGGCTTCATGATCACCATTACTTCCGTCGAGGCTCAAAACCGGTTCGGCCATTTGCTGGACACAGCGCAACGCGAGCCCATCACCATCACTCGCCGCGGGAGGCCTGTTGCCATGCTGATGGCTGTCGAGATCTTTGAAGCGCAGCAGCAAGCTGGCGCCGCTGCGAGCGCAGGCCGAAACGCGGTAGCGGCTTTCCGCGGTGCAGGCAAGGGCGGAACAGTCGAACAGCTGTTGGCAGACCGGCGCGCCGAGCAGGCCCGTGATGTCGCCAGGCTTTCCGGCAAGGCATTTCCGAAGACGAAGGCTCGCCGGTGACCGAGACGATGGTTGGGCGGTATGTACTGGACACCTCAGCCCTGTTGACCCTGCACAACGACGAATCGGGTAGCGATCAGGTTGAGGCTGTACTTGTAGCTGCTGCGGACGGTGACGCAGAGGTCTTTGGCTGCTTCATGTCGTTGATGGAAGTGTTCTACCGGGTCTGGAAGAACGAAGGCGAGAAAGCCGGCCGTGACGCGTATCTGCAATGCCAGCAGTTGCCGATAACATGGATACACGAGAGTCCGATATTGCTTGAGCGCGCGGCGAGCTTGAAGGCCTTGCATCCCATGTCCCTTGCCGATGCCTGGATCGCAGCAACTGCCCTGGAGTGCGAAGCCACGCTGGTACACAAGGATCCTGAATTCCAGCCCGTCAAAGGACTGCTCGAAGAACGATTGCCGTACAAGTAAAGACGGATGCGCGCAGGCTTGCAACGGCAAAGAATCGAACCTGTCCTGGCAATAGTCTCTGCCCTCTTGTCTGGCGGGGTCAACTACCTCTGGATCTGGAAGTCAATCTGGCCCCTGCGCACCCCAGTGCTCAGGTGGGTGACACCCGGCTCGGTGGTAGCGATGGGCTGACCCGCCTTCCAGACTTTGAGACGGTTCGCCCGCAACCGTATCGCCTCCACCGTGTCCCGCGCCTGCAGCAGCACAAAGCTCGCGTCGCAACCCACTTCAAGTCCGTAGCCCTGAAGGTGCATCACCTTCGCTGCATTCCCGGTCACAGCCTCAAAGCAGGCCTTGATGCCTTTCTGGCTCGTCATCTGCGCCACATGCAGGCCCATGTGCGCAACTTCCAGCATGTCGGCCGAGCCCATGCCATACCAGGGGTCCATCACGCAGTCGTGGCCGAAGGCGACGTTCACGCCCGCAGCCATGAGTTCGGGCACGCGGGTCATGCCACGGCGTTTGGGGTAGGTGTCGTGGCGGCCCTGCAGCGTGATGTTGATGAGCGGATTGGCAATGACGCTCACGCCGCTTTCGGCGATGAGCGGGATGAGCTTGCTCACGTAGTAGTTGTCCATGCTGTGCATGGAAGTACAGTGCGAGCCGTTGACACGGCCCTGCAGGCCCAGGCGCTGCGCCTCGAAGGCCAGGGTCTCGATGTGGCGTGACATCGGGTCGTCCGTCTCGTCGCAGTGCAGGTCGAGCATGAGCCCGCGCTCCGCCGCGATCCGCGCGAGCGCCTCGACCGACCGCCGGCCATCGTCCATCGTCCGTTCGAAATGCGGGATGCCGCCAACCACGTCCACGCCCATGTCCAGCGCCCTGGTCAGCGTCTGGACGCCGGTACTGGTCCGCAGTACGCCGTCCTGCGGAAAGGCAACGAGCTGCAGGTCGATGTAGCTGGCCACGCGCTTCTTCACCTCCAGCATGGCCTCCACAGGCAAGAGGCCCGGGTCGCTGGTGTCCACATGGCTGCGGATGGCGAGCAGCCCCTTGGCCACCGCCCAGTCGCAGTAGGTGAGGGCGCGTTCGATCATGTCTTCGGCCTTGAGTTGCGGCTTGAGCTCACCCCACAGCGCTATGCCTTCCAGCAGCGTGCCGCTTTCGTTGACGCGCGGCAGGCCGTAGCTCAGTGTGGCATCCATGTGGAAATGCGGGTCGCAGAACGGCGGCGTGACGAGCTGGCCCGCCGCGTCCACAGTTTCATGCGCCGGGGCCTGCAGGCCCTGCGTGACTTCAGTGATCCGGCCGTCCTGCACGGCAATGGCCATGCCGGTGCGGCCGTCAGGGA
>CAZFKW010000172.1:3266-5495 GCA_964519795.1 uncultured Ramlibacter sp.
CGTTGGTGATGAGGAGGTCGAGCATGGCTGTTGATGAACCGCGTGGTTTGGCCTGCGTGGATGCCGGATCAAGTCCGGCATGACAACTCTCTTTACTTCGTACCGAAAATGCGGTCGCCGGCATCACCCAGCCCCGGCAGGATGTAGCCATGGCTGTTGAGTTCGCGGTCGATGGCTGCGGTGTAGATGGGAACGTCCGGGTGGGCCTTCTGCAGGGCGGCAACACCTTCCGGGCAGGTCAGCAGGCAGCCGAACTTGATGGACTTGGGGTTCATTTCCTTCAGGCGCTCGACGGCCGCGATGGCCGAGTTGCCGGTGGCCAGCATCGGGTCCACCACCACCACGTCGCGCTCCTGCATGTCCTGCGGCATCTTGAAGTAATACTCCACCGCCGTCAGCGTTTTCGGGTCTCGGTACAGGCCGATATGGCCAACGCGGGCGCCCGGCACGACGGTAAGCATGCCATCGAGGATGCCGGTGCCTGCCCTCAGGATGGACACAAACACCAGCTTCTTGCCGTCGATGACCTTGGCCTTCATGGTCTCCAGCGGGGTCTCGATTTCCACTTCCTGCATCGGCATGTCACGCGTGACCTCGTAGGCCATGAGCATGGACAGTTCATTGAGAAGGCGGCGGAAACTGTTGGTGCTGGCCTCCTTCTTGCGCATCAGCGTCAGTTTGTGCTGTACCAGGGGGTGGTTTACCAGGTGGACGTTGTTGCCTGCATTGCTCATGTTTTTTCCTTTTTGAATTTGCCTGTTGCCTGTTGCCTGTTGTCTGTTGCATGTAGCCTGCATTGCTCATGCTGTTTCCTCTTGCTTGTTGTTCAGAAAACCGTTCCGTCGCTGATTATGTTCAGCGGTGGCGTGCCGTCGCGCAAGCGCTGCGCCAGCGCGCGGCCTGCGGCCCAGGTGCCGCCTTCCAGCACGCAGGCAAGTGGCATCTGCTCTGCAGAAAGCCCCAGCTGTCCGCGCACCAGGGGGGCCAGTTCATCCAGCAGCGCTACCGTCAGTGCACGCCATTCGACGATGAATTCATCGCCCGCTTCAGCAGGCCTGGTGGCCAGCGTTTCATCCTTCAGGCGCAGCACGCCGGCATCCAGCAGCAGGCCGCCGTTGCGGTACTCGGGCAGGCCCGTGAGCTGGTCCAGCCCGCCGACGGTGATGCCGGCCCATTCAAACGGCTCCAGCAACGAGTAGGTGAGCCACTGCGACAGCTTGTGAAAGGGCATCCAGCCGCCGGTGAGGCCGGGACCCGATGCGCTGGCGTGGCGCCAGCAATCGCCCAGGGGCAGGCTGCCGATCGTGTTCTGCGCGGGCCAGATCGGAGCCAGGGTGGTGAGCAGGGCGGTCAGCACCTCGTGGGCTTCGACGCGGGTCTTGCCGGCTGTGAGGTGCCTGAACAGCCCGCCCGGACGGGCGGGCGTGCCGAAAATGTCGGCCTGCCCTTCCAGCGTCTGGCCCAGCCGGCGCAGCAGGGAGGCCCGGCCCTCCAGGCCAACAAGAGGGTTGCCGTGGCCAACCTGGAATGCTTCGGCCAATCGCGCGGCGGTGATGGCCTTGAGGCCCTGGGCGTCCGCCCTGAACGGCTCCATCGGGTGGCTCGAGAACAGCCCGCTCAAGAAGGCGTTGAAGCTTGCCACGCCCAGGCCTTCCGAGCGGTTGTATGCATGCTCCGGCACGCCGGGCTTCGCAGCTTCCGTGTATTTCCAGTCAGGCCCGGCGCCGGCGTCCAGCAGCACGCTGACCAGCGCCAGGTCGATCTGCGACTGCGCACGCTCTGCCGGTGTGACGTCACCCAGCGCCGCATCCAGCAACCCGGCGCGGCCTACACCGCCCGCCTCGAAGTGACGCCAGCGGCTGTGGTACGGGATTTTCAGGTCCGGGTAGCGGGCCGTCGTGACTTCGGCGACCACCGCTGCCGTGTTGGTCAGGGCGCCGTCATTGACACTGAAATACGCTGATTCGCCATTGCGCGCGCGCGCCAGGAGCGCATGCGCCCGCGACCGTATCGTGCGGGTGGAGCGCAGGACAGCTGCTGCGCCTTCGGGCGCGTCAGTGCCGGGCGGGGTGGAAGGGGAGGGGGAGGTCAATGTTGCCGGGGTCCTTGTCGTTGCAGTGTTGTTGCAGTGTTGTTGCTCATGCGTCCAGGCCCCGCCCCCTGGCCTTTTTCAATTCTGCGGCGTCCGGCACGGCGCCTGGGTGTAGTAGCCCGCGGCCATCTTGGCGA
>CAZFKW010000172.1:5505-8428 GCA_964519795.1 uncultured Ramlibacter sp.
CATTTCCACCTGCGCGTCAGCGGGGATCATGTGGTCGGGGATGTTCACCCGCTGCACCACTTCGATCCCGGCTCGGGTGATGGCGTCGTACTTCATGTTGCTCATGGAGACCAGCCGGTGGATCTTCCGGATGCCCAGCCAGTTCAGCACATCGGGCATCAGCTCCTGGAAGCGCATGTCCTGCACGCCGGCCACGCACTCGGTGCGGTTGAAGTACTGCTCCGCCGTGTCGCCGCCGACCTGCCGCTTGCGGGCGTTGTACACCAGAAACTTGGTGACTTCGCCCAGCGCCCGGCCTTCCTTGCGGAAGTAGCTCACCAGGCCCACGCCGCCGCGCTGCGCACCCTGGATGCACTCCTCGATGGCATGCGTCAGGTACGGCCGGCAGGTGCAGATGTCGGAGCCAAACACGTCAGACCCGTTGCACTCGTCGTGCACGCGGGCGGTCAGCTCGATCGCAGGGTTGGCGAGGTCACGCGGTTTGCCGAAGATGTAGGCCGTGAGGCCGCCTATCGGTGGCAGGAAAACCTCCAGGTCGCTGCGCGTCACAAGCTCGGGGTACATCCCGCCGGTTTCTTCAAACAGCACACGCCTGAGGTCAGCCTCGGTGCAGCCAAATCGGCGTGCCACTTCGGGCAGGTACCAGACCGGCTCTACGGCCACCTTGGTGACCATGGCCGCGCCGCCGGCCGTCAGGTACTTGCCGTCAGCATTCAGCCGGCCGGACTGCAATGCCTCGATCACTTCGGGCAGGATCACATGGGCCTGCGTCACCGCAATGGTGGGCCGGATGTCATAGCCGGCCGCCAGCTCGGCGGCAAATACATCGGCAATGGTTGCGCCCCACGGGTCCATGGCGACAATGCGGCCCGGCTCGCTCCACTGCGGATAAGGGCCGATGATGTCGGTGGGCATGGTGTTGGTCAGGTCTGCCCTGTGGCTCGCCTTGAGCGCGCCTGATGCCACGGCCAGCGCCTTGTAGATGCTGTAGGAGCCGCTGTGTGTGCCGATGACGTTGCGGTGGCTGCGGTTGGTGGTGGTGCCGACGACCGGGCCACGCTCCGTGGCTGTGGCCGCGCCCCAGCGTATGGGGATGGCGCCGTGCCCGCTGGCGTGGGACGTCAGGCGGATGTGGCGCGAGGAGGTGTCTTTGTTGACAGGGGTGGCATTCGATGCCGGGTTCGATACTTCAGCAGACATTTGAACACCCTCAAAGAAAGCAATGTACCGGCGACACAGTGAGCTTGCAAGGGCTGTGCCCGAAATGACGCACCGCTGCGCCGGGCAATCGCCGGCACATGAAGCCATGATGCGCTTCCCGCAGCATCATGGCTCATTCCACAGCCGCTCCCAGGCGCGCGCCAGCTGCACCCTTGCATTGCGCACACCACCGTCCCGCTCGGGCGCAATGGCTTGCCAGGAACCGTCCGGGGCGCGCCGGGCCACGGCGTACTCAAAGGTGTAGTCAGGCTCCACACCCATGCGCAGGTCCGACAGGATGAGCTTGCCCCCGGCTTCCCGTGCCTTCATGAAGCCGCTGGTGAACCACAGCAGCCTCGACACGGCCTGAGTCCTGGCGGTCTCGCGCAGCGCCGCTGTGTCGCTCGGGTGGGCGGTGAATGTCATGGGCTTGCGGTCCACCACCAGCGAGCGGTAGCCTTCCAGGAATCCATCCGGCGTCAGCACCACCACACGCCAGAGCAGGGTGTTGAATGGCATGGGGACCGAGAACATGGGCGCGTCCTGCAGGCCCTTCGCTGCCACGGCCTGGCGCGCCTCATGGTCCACCCGGGCCTTGGCCGCAAGCGTCCATGCAAGGTACATGCTGCTGAGGACCAGCCCGGCCGCCAGAAACCGCGGACCGGCCGGCCGCGCGCCGGTCCACAGGATGGCGATGAAGCCCGCCAGCAAGGGCAGGGTGTACGCCGGGTCGATGATGAAAATGCTGGACCACATGGCTGGATGCAGCGGCAGCGGCCAGAGCAGCTGCGTGCCGTACACGGTAAAGGCGTCAAGCAGGGGGTGTGTCAACAGTGCGAGCAGGATGGCGGCGAGCCATGGGCGCGGCGCTTCACGCACGGGTGCCCAGCAGCGGCGCAGCAGCAGCCAGACCAGCCAGCCGCACAGGGCCAGCACTGGCAGAGAGTGGGAAGGGCCCCGGTGCCAGGTCACGGCAGTGACCACATCAGCGCCGATCAATGCCAGGGGTATGCCGTCCAGGTCGGGCAAGGTTCCCAGCACTGCGCCGGCCAGCGCCGCGCGGCGCCGGTGCTGTGCCGGTACCACCGCAGCAGCCACGCTACCGCCCAGGACGATCTGGGTGAGTGAGTCCACGCGGGGCAGGTGCCGGTCAGCGCTTCTTGCCGCCCAGGATGCTGCCCAGTGCGCCGCGCAGCACCTGGCGCGCCAGGTTGCGCGCCTCCGACTTCAACACCTGCTGCATCAGGCCGTCACGTTGGCCGCCGCGCGGGCCTGTCGAGCCGAACAGTACGTCACTGAGGCCTCCCATGATGCCGCCTGACGATTCGGCCTTTTTCGCGACTTCGGCCTGGGCCTCCTGGGTGGCCTTCGTGCGCGCCAACAGGTGTTCATAGGCGGACTCGCGGTCCTGGGCCTTTTCGTAGACGCCTGCGACCAGCGAGCCAGCGATCAGCGCCTGCCGCTGCTGCGGCGTGATCGGGCCAAGCTGGCTGCCGGGCGGGTACACAAAGACGCGCTCGGTCACGCCCGGCCGGCCCTTGGCGTCGAGCAGGCTGACCAGGGCCTCGCCGACCGCCAGCTCGGTGATGGCGGTTTCGATGTCCAGCCCGGGCTTTTGCCGCATGGTCTGGGCCGTGGCCTTGACGGCTTTCTGGTCGCGCGGGGTGAACGCGCGCAGGGCGTGCTGCACACGATTGCCCAGCTGGGCCAGCACCGAGTCGGG
>CAZFKW010000173.1:0-8381 GCA_964519795.1 uncultured Ramlibacter sp.
CATCAAAATACTCGACATTGTTGGACGCAACGCCCACACCCACCGTACCTGACCAGTCAGTGATCTCGGGCAACTCGGCGCCCAGGTGGTCGAGGATTTCCTGGGCATCTGTAGCATAGTGATCGGTGATATAGAGGAGCGCCAGCGTCGGGGCGTTTGCATAGTCCGGCAGGGCCATGTGGGCTCGCAACTGTGCCAGCACAAGGCCGGCTGCCATGCGCCATTGTGGATGTGTTGCGTGGCCGTAAGGGAAAAGCTTCATCGCCACCGCACCGGGTCAACTGATACGTCCGCGTCGCTTGCGAATGTCATCAACGCGCGCGGCGCGCTGTCTTGCGCACGGCCTTCTTTGCCGAAGCACGTGGCTTGCGCGCGGTCCCACCAACGGACTGCGTGGCTGCCTTTGCCAACCCCGTCGCCGTATTGAAGGCGCCTTTGGCCAGGCCGGTCGCCATGTTCTTTGTGGTGTCCAGGGCGGACTGCCTGGCCGCGTCCTTCATGGCGGTTGCTGCAATCTGCTGGAACTGCTGGGTCAATGAGCCCCACCACTGCATCGGGTCCACCACACCGGCAGCAGGCGCTGGCCTGGCAGCCTTCGTTGCCTTGCGTCGGGTCCGGGATTCACTGGCTTCCGCGGCCACTTCCGACACTGCCTGCGCGGTGTCGGCGGCCTTCCCGGCCACCTTCTGCACCCCGCTGAACATGGTGTCGGCCGCCTTGAGCTTGAAGGCGTTGGCCACATCGCCGAGGTTGAAGTTCATGCCTTTGAGCGTGGCAAGCGTCATCTTCTGGACTTCCAGCGCCTGGATGGTCGCCTTGAGTGCCGCGGCATTCTGGTCCAGCCAGAACTGCACCGCCTTGAGCTCTTCGATTCGCTTGTCCAGTTCCTCAACGTTGATCGTCGGGGCCACCCAGTTGCCCAGGTTCGGCATTTGCGGGATGTTCTGTGAGGCGCCCTTTGCCAGGCTTTGAAGGAAATCAAAGCCCGGGACGAACTTGCCGAAGGCGGAATTCTGTGAATCGCTCATGCTTGACTCCGGGAAGGATGTGATGTCGTCACAGCTTACTCCAAGAGGCCGGGCATTGCGACTGCAGGGGCTCAGTGTTTGTGCGTAGCCGCACTCCCATGGGATGACGCGCCCGGTGCGGCCGTTCCCACGGGCACCTTGATGTCAAGCCTGCTCTCGACACCCCTGGCATCCTTGAAGACCAGCGTGACCGGCACCGTCGTGTCTTTGGGCAGGACAGACTTCAGGTCCATGAGCATCAGGTGGTAGCCGCCAGGCCTGAGCTCCACCGTCTTGCCGGCAGGCAGATCCAGCCCCGGGATGGCGCGCATTCTCATGATGTCGCCTTCCATCTTCATTTCGTGGACTTCAGCTACACCGGCCACGGGCGAGGACACACCCACCAGACGGGCGCCCTCCTTTGCGGTGAGCTTCATGAACGCGCCTGTCCCCTTCTGGCCCTGCACGGTGGTGCGTATCCAGGCATCCCTGATTTCGATGTTCTGTGCCAGGGTCGCGCCGGCCATCAGGCAAAGCGCTATGGCGAAAAATGCGGTCTTGAATTTCATGGGAGTTTTCCTCAACAAGTCAATTTATCGGGTTGTGATGACGGCCTGCCTGGTCCTGTTCCATGCGTCTTGCGTCGCTTGAAAGACCGGGTATTGCAGTTAGGGCGGACAACGCACCGCCGCACAGGCGGGCGCAAGCCAATCAGGGGTGTTTCAAGACAAGGATGGTGGCCCACGCGCGGGCAGGGGCGCGGCCGCACGTCCGGCGACGTACACCGCCGCGATGGGCTGCAGCACATGAGCCAGCGGCTGCAACGGGCCGGTGCTGGTGCGCGCTGCGGGCGGCGGCGTTCCAGCCACCAGGCAAAGCGGGCAGTCCAGCGTGACGCCTGCGGCCTCCTGTACACCATCGTCGGTCTTGAGGACGACCTTGAGGGCGCCGGAGCCCGAACAGATCAGTTCCATGGCCTGCGGACTGACAACAGGCCCGGCCACCGCCACACCCAGCGACAGCACAAACCACACCAGCAGAAGGCGCGCAAGGCAATGGGCAGAACGAAGAGGCTGCAGTGAACGCATGATGCAGATTATTGCAGACAGCAGCGCCTCCGCCTCACACGGCCGCCATCCGGCGGCCACTGCGGCAGTGCCACCAAAGTGGCCTGCATGTGGAGTCAGAACTTCGGTGGCCTTCGTTCACGCAGCGACGAGATGCCCTCGCGCACATCCGGCCCGCCAAAGCCCATGAACTCCAGGGCCAGCGAGGTATCGAACGAAGGGCCGGCCTGGCGCAACCAGTTGTTGAGCGAATACTTGGTCCAGCGGATGGCCGTCTGCGAGCCGTTGGCCAGGCGGTCCGCCAGCTCATACGCCTTGTCCAACAGCTTGTCGTCATCCACCGCGAGCGATACCAGACCGATTCGCTCGGCCTCCTCTCCGCTGACGGGCTCGCACAGCATCAGGTAGTACTTGGCCTTGGCCATGCCACACAAAAGCGGCCAGATGATGGCGGCATGATCGCCCGCCGCCACGCCCAGACGCGTGTGGCCATCGACGATCCTGGCCGACCTCGCGGCGATGGATATGTCGGCCAGCAGTCCGGCCACCAACCCCGCACCAACCGCCGGGCCGTGCATGGCGCTGACAATGGGCTTGTCGCAGTTGATGACGTTGTAGACCAGGTCGCGGGCTTCTTTCCACACCCGGGTGCGTACCTCGAAGTCGCTGGCCATGTCCTGCACCAGCGACAAGTCGCCACCGCCCGAAAAGCCCTGGCCCTCGCCGCGCAGGACGGCACAACGGACCGAGTCGTCGTTGCCCACATCGCGCCAGATTTCCGCCAGCTCCCAATGCCCGTCGTGCCCCGCCGTCGGCAGCTTGCCGTTGGCAGCGCGCATCTGGATATCGAGCACCGAATCACAGGGGCCGCGCCTTGTTATGGCCAGCGTCTGGTAGCGCGTGTAGTCGGGTGTTCGGGTCACGGGTCTATCTCCTTGCAAGCCAGGCCGGCCACTGCCAGCCCCTATTGTGAGCTTCGTTCTGGCCGGCGCCGGCCGCGCTCAGGCGGCCAGCGGCGATATCTTCTGGTCTATGGCGCCAAACACGCTCTGGCCATCCCTGCCCTTCACTTCGATCCGGATGGTGTCGCCAAACTTCATGAAGGCCGTGGAAGGCTTGCCATCAAGAATGGTCTCGATGGCGCGCTTCTCGGCAATACAGCTGTAGCCCTTGGGCCAGTCGGTCCTGCCGTCTTTCTCGACGCCCTTGTTGCTCACCGTACCCGAGCCCACCACGCTGCCGGCACGCACATTGCGTGTCTTGCAGATATGTGCAATCAGCTGGCCGAAGTGGAAAGTCATTTCCGGGCCTGCCTCACACATGCCGACCTTGCGGCCGTTCCAGGCGGACTGGACTGTCAGGTTCAGGCGGCCTTTGTCCCAGGCATCGCCGACTTCATCGAGCGTGACGGCCACCGGGCCGAAGGCGGTAGCGGGCTTGCTCTGGAAGAAACCGAAACCCTTGGCCAGTTCGGCCGGGATCAGGTTGCGCAGCGATACATCGTTGACCAGCATCAGCAGCCGGATGCCGTCCAGGGCCTGTTCGGGTGTGGCGCCCATGGCCACGTCACCAGTCACGACCGCGACCTCGGCTTCGAAGTCAATGCCGAACTCTTCGCTCGGCACGATCACATCGTCGCAGGGACCGATGAAGTCGTCGCTGCCGCCCTGGTACATCAGCGGGTCGGTGTAGAAGGTATCGGGAACTTCCGAGTTGCGCGCCTTGCGCACCAGTTCCACATGGTTGATGTAGGCCGATCCGTCAGCCCACTGATAGGCGCGGGGCAACGGCGCCATGCACATCTTCGGGTCGAACGGGAAAGCATGGCGCGCCTTGCCGTGGTTCAGTGTGTCATAGAGGTCCTGCAACTGGGGACTGATGAAGCTCCAGTCGTCCAGCGCCTGCTGCATTTTGCCCGCGATGCCGGTCGCATAATGCGCAGTACCCAGGTCGCGCGAGACGACGACGAGTTGCCCGTCGCGCGAGCCGTCCTTGTAGGTGGCAAGTTTCATGTGTGATCTCTCCGGAAGATGGATGCTGTAAAGTCAATGATTACGCATTGTTAAACGAATTTACCTAATCGTAATTGTACAAGAGGCTCAATACCCCATGAAAGAGCGCGCAGGCATTCAATCGGTCGAAGTCGGCTTCACCTTGCTTGACGTTCTCGCGCGCGCGAGCGGCCCCTTGATGCTGCGCGACCTGGCCGCCGCCGCCGGCATGAGCGCAGCCAAGGCGCACCGCTATCTCGTCAGTTTCCAGCGGCTTGAACTGGTCACACAGGATGCCGGCAGCACCCGCTATGACCTGGGACCTGCAGCGCTCAAGTTAGGACTCGCTTCCCTGTCAAGACTTGACGCTGTGAAACTCGCGCGCCAGCGCATCAGCGGCCTGATGGAGCAGATCGGCCACACCCTGGCCCTGGCTGTGTGGGGCAACCACGGCCCCACCATCGTGCACTGGGAAGAGTCGGCACTCGCTGTGACGGTGAACCTCCGGCTGGGCGATGTCATGCCACTGCTGTCATCTGCGACGGGCCGCTGCTTTGCTGCCTATCTCACCAGGGACAGTGTGCTGGACAAGATCGCGCCGATGCTCAAGGACGAGATGTCACGTGCCCAGAAGCTGGGCCGCGCTGACGTACCGCGCAACATGGGGGAAGTCCGGCAATTGCTGGAAGAGGTCCGCAGGCATGGCTCATCCCGGGTTGTGGATACGCTGCTGCCCGGCATAGTCGGCTTCTGCGCGCCGGTGTTTGATTCGGATGGCCACATGGTTCTGGGCATCGTGGCGCTGGGCTCTGCAGCCACGTTTGACCCGGCCTGGGATGGCGCCGTGGACAAGCCCTTGCGCGCCGCTGCGGCGCAGTTGTCCAGCGACCTGGGATACACGGGCTGATGGGACTGGCAACCGGCGCAGCCCCCGAGGTGCCACCGCCGCGCCTGCTTGCACTTGCATGCGTTGTGCTGGCCCTCCACCTGCTGGTCCTGAAAGCTGCGCCCGGCCCGATTAACCTGGACGAGCCGTCGGTCACGCGCCAGTTCATCACGCGCAGCATTGAGATTAACCGCCCGCCGGCGGATTCGCCACTGGAAGCCGCGGCCCCACGGCCCCTCTTGCCGGAACCAGTCCCGGCGCGCGCGCTGCGCGCCCACCCAGGGGACCTGGATGGCAACGCAGCTGTGGCCCCCGCGCTGACACGGGAACCCGCGCAGGCGGCAGAGCCGCTGGCACCTGCCGCAGACACATTTGCCGAGCCGGCAACGGCCGCATCCAGCCCCGCACCGGTTGCGGACGCCGTTTTGGCGGCGCCACCACCACGCGACGCCGGCCCCCGCGCGACTGCCTTCAGCATTCCGGGCTCTGCCCGGCTTCTGTACACCGTGACCGGGGAAGTAAAAAAGCAGACGTGGCACGCCCGCAGCGAGCTGCTCTGGCGGCATGACGGCAGCAGCTACCAGGCCCGATCTGAAGTCAGCGCCTTCCCTGCAGGTTCGCGCACACAGACCAGCGCTGGCCGCATCACCTCCGAAGGCCTGGCGCCTGTACGCTTTTCCGACAAATCAAAGTCCGAGTTCGCCGCGCACTTTGAGCGTGACAAAGGCAGGGTTGTCTTCAGCGCGAACACACCCGACGCGCCACTACTTACCGGCGCACAGGACAGGCTCAGCGTCTTCCTCCAGCTCGGTGCCATGATTGCAGGCGAGCCCTCGCGCTACCTGCCGGCCACCACCGTCACTGTCCAGACAGTGGGCCCGCGCGAGGCTGACAACTGGCTTTTTACCATCGAAGGCGAGGAAAGTCTTGCGCTGGTCAAGGGTGAAGTAACCGCCTTGAAGCTGATGCGCAATCCGCGACGCGAATATGACATAAAGGTCGAACTCTGGCTCGCCCCGGCCTTGGGCTACCTGCCAGTGCGCATGCGTCTGACACAGCACAACGGTGATTTTGTAGACCAGCAGCTACGAACGTCTGACATACCATGAGCACTATTTGGCTCAAACTGTTACGGAATGGGGCAACAACTTCACGAAAACCCGGTCGTCCTTGAAACTGGCCCGGACGTTGCTATCTAACTTGGTACAGCTTTCAAGGAAACATTCCATGCACATGCTCTACGACTCCGACTCCTTTGTGGTGGTCCACATGCAGGCCAACGCAGCGGAGGAAGGCGCGCCCCGCCCCGACGCACCCATGCTGGCGCGTGACGGGTTCGAGATTGTCGACAAGCGCTCCGGCAAGGAGGTCTACCTTGACGGCTCATGGGCCGAGCTGTTCCAGCGTCACATCATCGCCTGGCAGGCCAATACGCCGACTCAGGAGGAAGTTGAAGACACGCTGGAACGCTACGCAGAGCTTGCGCAAAATCCGGTCATCCAGCACTGAGGCCTCCAGACAGCCCACGTGAAGCGGTGCCAGCAGGCGCGTACCATGGTGCCATGAATTCCCTGCGTTCCGTTCCTGGCCTGTTACTCGCTGCCATTGTTGCCTCCGGCTGCATCACGGTGCCCCCCGGAACTGCTGAACGAATCAACGCGCTGCCCGCTGCGGACGTGATCCTGCTGGGCGAACAGCATGACGCGCCGGAGCATCAGCGCATCCACCATGACGTCGTGCAGGCCCTGGCGGCGCAGGGCAGGCTGGCGGCGGTAGCCATCGAGATGGCAGAACAGGGCACATCAACGGCTGATCTCAGGCGCACCGGCGACGAGGAACTGGTGCGCAGCACCCTGCGCTGGAATGAGGCTGCCTGGCCCTGGCGCGCCTACGGGCCCGCCATCATGGCGGCGGTACGCGCCGGCGTGCCAGTGGCTGGCGCCAACCTGCCGCGCAGCGCGATGCGTGCAGCCATGGCCGACACCGGGCTGGACGGCAAGCTGCCGGCCCCTGCGCTGAAGGCCCAGAAGGAGGCCATCCGCCTGGGCCATTGCGGCCTGCTGCCCGAAACGCAGATCGGCGCCATGACGCGCATCCAGGTTGCGCGCGACATTGCCATGGCGCAGACGGTGGATGCGGCGCTGGTCCCGGGCAAGACGGTGGTGTTGATCGCCGGCAGCGCCCATGTGGACCGGGCTCTGGGCGTGCCGCAACATCTGCAGGCGGGCGTCAAGGCGCATGCGGTACGCCTGGTGGCCGCTGCGCCCGGCGCGGTGCCTGTGCCGGGCGGGAGCTTTGACGACGTCTGGCCAACGGCCCCCGTTGAAGCAAAGGACTACTGCGCCGGCCTGCAGCAGCAGATGCAGCGGGCGGCCCAGCCGCGTTGACCGCCAGCCCCGGCGCTGCGCACAAGAGCCGAGCCCCCCGTCAGGCGTGCGCCTTGATCGAATCGGCCAGTGTGTTCACGAGCTTGTCGATGTGTTCCTTTTCCACGATGAACGGTGGCGCAATCACCAGCACATCGCCGGCCGGGCGCACCAGCGCGCCCTTGTGGAAGCAATCGACGAAGATGTCATAGGCGCGTTTGCCCGGCAACCCGGCCCTGGGGGCAAGCTCAACCGCTGCGGCAAGACCCATGCTGCGGATGCCTACCACGTTCGGCAAGCCCTTGAAGGTGCTGTGGAAGGCATCGCCCAGCACCTTGCCCATCTGGCCGGCGCGCTCGAACAGGTTCTCCTGCTTGAACAGGTCCAGCGTGGCAATGGCTGCCGCGCAGGCCACAGGGTGGCCCGAGTAGGTGTAGCCGTGGAAGAACTCGATGACATGCTCAGGCGCGTCGGTCTTCATCATCGCGTCGTAGATTTTGTCGCGGCAGATCACGCCCCCCAGCGGGATGACACCGTTGGTCACCGCCTTGGCAAAGTTCAGCATGTCGGGCACCACGTCGTAGAAGTCCGAGCCGAAGTTCGTGCCCAGCCGGCCGAAGCCGGTGATGACTTCGTCAAAAATCAGCAGGATGCCGTGCTTGTCGCAGATCTCCCGGAGGCGCTTGAGGTACCCCTTGGGCGGTAGGTACCAGCCTGCGCTGCCGGCCACCGGCTCCACGATTATGGCCGCCACGTTGGACGGGTCGTGCAGCGGCAGGATGCGGTTTTCCAGCTCCAGCAGCAGGTCTTCCTGCCAGACCGGCTCCTCGCCGTGGATGTACGCATGGTTCACCGGGTCATGGATGAAACGCAGGTGGTCCACACGCGGCAGCAGCGCGGTGCCGAAGGTCTTGCGGTTGGCCGGAATGCCGCCCACGCTCATGCCGCCGAAGCCCACGCCGTGGTAGCCCTTCTCGCGACCGATGAACACATTGCGGTGGCCCTCGCCGCGTGCGCGGTGATAGGCCAGCGCGACCTTCATGGACGTGTCGGCCGCTTCCGAG
>CAZFKW010000174.1:0-8349 GCA_964519795.1 uncultured Ramlibacter sp.
TCGGGCTGTCCGGTTCTGAGTGGGGAGTCGAAGTTGAGCACCGTCACTCGAAGCTACTTCATCCTGTACGTGAAAGACCAGGAGGCGAGCCGGGCGTTCTACGAGCAGCCGCCGGAGCACTTCACAGATCATCCGATACTGACACCGCGGGGCGCGATGCATGTCGCCAGGACCGGCCAGGAACGTGAACTGGCGCAGGCCTGGGATGACGCGTCAGGCTCGTCGTCCCGCGTCGAGCTGTTGGCGGCCCGGGATGTGCTGGCGCGCTGCCCGGTCCTGCGCGAGGAGCTGACATGCGGCGGCATCTACGAGCCGGATGCGATGGACATGGACGTCCACGCGCTTCATCAGGGTTACCTGCGCGGGTTTCGTGCCCAGGGCGGCCAGGTACTCCAGAGTGCCGAGCTTGCACGGGCGCACCACGGATCGGCAGGGTGGGAAGTCATCCTGGAAGACGGTCGCACGCTCTCCACGGGAGTCATCGTGAATGCCGCGGGCTCGTGGGCCGATGTCGTGGCGCGGCGCTGCGGGGTCGAGCCGGTCGGTCTGCAGCCCAGGCGCCGTACCGCCTTCACGTTCGAGCCACCCGCAGGCGCGGACATCTCCGCCTGGCCGACCGTGATCGGCCTGGATGAAAGCTACTACTTCAAGCCCGACGCGGGCCAGCTCCTGGGCTCACCCGCCAATGCCGACCCGGTGGAACCCCAGGACGTGCAGCCCGAGGAGCTGGATGTTGCCATGGGCATTCATTACATCGAGGAGTTGACGCAGATGCGCATCCGCAGACCCAAACATGCCTGGGCCGGGCTGCGGTCTTTTGTTGCTGACGGCGACCTGGTGGTCGGGGCGGATGACAGCGTGCCCGCGTTCCACTGGATCGCGGCGCAAGGCGGCTATGGCATCCAGACGGCAGCCGCCGTCTCCGAGCTCGCCGCGTGCCAGCTGACCGGGGCAACGGTTCCCGAACACATTACCTGCTTCGGCGTGAGTGAAGGCAGCCTGTCGCCGAAGCGGCTGCGGACGGTTGCTGTATGAACGACGGCATCATCCTGTCCGCACACGGGCTGACCCGCCACTTCTCGGGCTTCACCGCCGTGCGTGACGTGGCGCTGAAGGTCAGGCGCCACTCGGTCATCGGCCCGAACGGTGCGGGCAAGAGCACCCTGTTCAACCTGCTGACCCGGTTTCTTGAAGCCGATGCCGGTTCCATTTCATACAACGGCGTGGACATTACCCGCGCCACGCCAGCGCGCCTTGCCAGGCAGGGCATCGTCAGGTCGTTCCAGATCTCGGCGGTGTTCCCGCAGCTGACTGTTGCGCAGAACATCGCCGTGCCACTGCAACGCCTGGCCGGCCTGCACACCACGTTCTGGCGGTCGGCCGCCTGCCTGTCCGAGCTGGATGACAAGGTCCAGATACAGCTGCGCAAGTTCGGACTCGGCGAATGGGCCCATACCGCGGCAGGCGCCCTGCCCTATGGAAGGAAGCGGGCGCTCGAACTGGCGACCACATTCGCGCTTGAGCCGGATCTGGCCCTGCTCGACGAGCCCATGGCCGGCCTCGGAACGGAAGACATTGACCGCGTCGCGGACCTGATCGCCGCACAGGCGGAGCAGCGGACCATCCTCATGGTGGAACACAACCTCAAGGTGGTCGAGCGCCTGTCGGACACGGTCACCGTGCTGTGCCGGGGCGAGGTGCTCGCGGAGGGCGCCTACGCAGAAGTTGCCGAAGATCCCCGCGTTCTCGAAGCCTACATCGGACACTGACCATGAGCGAGCCACGACATGTCATCGACGTCAGGGCGCTGTGTGCCGGCTATGCCGGCAACCAGGTGCTCGACGGCGTCAGCTTCAACCTGCAGCGCGGCGAGGTGGTGACGCTGCTCGGGCGCAATGGCGCGGGCAAGTCCACAACGCTCAAGTGCCTGATGGGATTCATCAAGGAGAAGACCGGTTCGATCGAGTTCGAGGGCATGCCAATCACCCGCTGCCTGCCCGAGCAGATCGCGCGCATGGGCATGGCGTATTGCCCCGAGGAGCGCGGCATCTTCTCCCAGCTGAGCGTGGCGGAGAACCTGCTGCTGCCGCCGGTGATCCGCGAAGGCGGCCTCACGCTGGAAGAGGTCTACGAGCTCTTTCCCAACCTTCGCGAACGCAGCGCGAGCCAGGGCACCAAGCTGTCCGGTGGCGAGCAGCAGATGCTGGCCATCGGCCGCATCCTGCGGACCGGCGCCAAATGCCTGCTGCTGGACGAGCCCAGCGAGGGACTGGCGCCCGTCATCGTCAAGCTGATCGGCCGCACGGTCCAGGAACTCAAGCGCCGCGGGTTCACCATCCTGCTGGTCGAGCAGAACCTGCGGTTTGCCACCGAACTGGCCGACAGGCACTACGTCATGGAGACCGGGCGGGTGGTCGACATGCTCACCAGCGATGAAATGCGCAACAGCAAGACGCGCGTGCAGTCTTACCTCGGAATCTGAACATGTTGGAATCTCTCGGCATCAATCCCGCCGCGCTGGTCGGCCAGCTCATGCTGGGCCTGATCAACGGGTCGTTCTACGCCATCCTGAGCCTGGGTCTGGCCATCATCTTCGGCCTGCTCAATGTGGTGAACTTCACGCATGGCGCGCAGTTCATGATGGGCGCGTTTGGCGCCTGGATGCTGCTGCAGTGGATGGGCATCCCGTACTGGGCGGCGCTGCTGCTTGCGCCGCTGGGCGTCGGGGCCACCGGCATCCTGATGGAGCGGCTGCTGGTGCGCCGGCTCTACCACCTGGACCACGTGTACAGCCTGCTCCTGACATTCGGCATCACGCTGATCATCGAAGGCCTGTACCGCTGGGCCTTCGGCTCGGCCGGCCTGCCCTATGCGAACCCGATCCCGGGAGGTTTCCGCACGGAGCTGGGCTTTCTTCCGTATTACCGGCTCTGGGCGCTTTTTGCCTCGTTCGTGGTGTGCCTGGTGACGTGGTACGTGATCGAGAAAACCCGCCTGGGCGCCTACCTGCGCGCGGCCATCGAGCGCCCGGACCTGGTGCGCGGCTTCGGCATCAACGTGCCGCGGATGGTGACGCTGGTGTATGGCCTCGGTGTGGCGCTGGCCGCGCTGGCCGGCGTCCTCGCAGCGCCCCTTTACAACGTCAGCCCGACCATGGGCTCGAACGTGATCGTCATCATTTTTGCGGTGGTGGTGATCGGGGGCATGGGCTCCATCAAGGGCGCGATCATCACCGGCTACCTGCTGGGCATCGCGGAAGGCCTGATGCGCTACTACTACGCGCCGCTGTCGGATACCGTGGTTTTCATCATCATGGCCATTGTGCTGCTGATCAGGCCTGCCGGCCTTTTTGGCAAGGGTGTGATCACGCAGCACGTTGCCGGGCCGCTGGACACGCGGGTCAGCCTCAGCCCGGCCCTTGGCAGGAAGTGGGCCTGGATGATCCTCGTGGCCTCGCTGCTGGCGCTCGCCGTCGCGCCCTTCGTGATGTATCCGGCCTTCCTGATGAAGGTGCTGTGCTTTGCGGTCGCGGCAAGCGCGGTCAACCTGCTGCTGGGCTATCTTGGCGTGCTTTCTTTCGGCCATGCGATGTTCTTCGGGTTGTCGGCCTATGCGGCGGGGCACATGGCCAAGGTGTGGGGCTTCGCGCCGGAGTGGGCGATCCTGGGCGCGACCGCAGTGTCTGTCGTGCTTGGCGCGGTCGTCGGCCTGCTGGCCTTGCGGCTGCAGGGCATCTACTTCGCCATGTCCACGCTGGCGCTGGCGCAGATGATCTACTTTTACTGCGTGCAGGCTCCCTTCACCGGCGGCGAAGATGGCATCCAGAGCATCCCGCGAGGCGATGCGTTCGGCTTCTGGGACCTGTCCACCGACCTGTCGATGTACTACTTCGTCCTCCTGGTATGCGGTGCCGCGCTGCTCGCCATGGCCCGGCTCGTGCATTCGCCGTTCGGCCGCATCGTCGCGGCGGTCAAAGACAGCGAGCCCCGCGCCACATCCCTGGGCTACAACGTCAACCGCTACAAGCTGGCAGTCTTTGTCATCTCCGCCGGCATGACGGGCCTGGCCGGCGCGGTCAAGGCCATCGCCACCCAGATCGCCACCCTCACCGACGTGAGCTGGCACATGTCGGGCGAGTTGCTGCTGATGGTGCTGGTGGGCGGCCTGGGCACGATCACAGGACCCATCGCAGGCGCCCTGGTGCTCATTGCCATGGGAATGTACATGTCGGAATTGCGCGAGTGGGTGACCGTCGTGCAGGGCCTTGTATTCGTCATCGTCGTGCTGTCGTTTCGCGCGGGCGTTGTCGGGAGCCTGTCTGCGCTGTGGCGGCGGCGCCCGCAGGCACCATCGCGCGAGGACGGGGCGCCCCGGCCGGGCATTGCCCCACAACCGGCGCAGGCCGGGAAGTAGGCAGGCGGGACGCCCCTCGCTCTTGTCTTTCGAATTCCCCGTCCAGCTCCTGGCATTCCCACTTTGAACGAAAGAACCCAATGACTCTACAAATCGGCATGGTCATTTTCCCCGGCATGACCGCACTCGACTTCTCGGGTCCCCTGGAGGTGTTCGGACGGATACCCGACACCAAAGTCCATGTCCTTGCCAAAACCTTGGAGCCGGTCAGGTCGGACCTCGGGTTCCATGAAACGCCCACGATGCGAATGGCCGATGCGCCCAAACTTGACCTGCTGTTCGTCGGCGGCGGACCCGGCAGCACAACGATGATGGAAGACGAGGAGATGGTTGACTTCTTCAGGAGCCGCGCACCCGGTGCACAGTGGATCACCTCCGTGTGCACCGGCGCCCTGATCCTCGGTGCCGCAGGCCTGCTGCGCGGCTACCGCGCCGCGACCCACTGGGCTGCCATGGGCGTGCTTCCCCTGCTCGGTGCCACGCCCGTCGACGAGCGTGTGGTCGTCGACCGCAACCGGATCACCGGGGGTGGTGTCACCGCGGGCATCGACTTCGGCCTGGTGGTGGCGGCGGAAATGCGCGGCGAAGAGGCTGCGCGCAAGATCCAGCTCATGATCGAGTACGACCCCGCGCCGCCCTTCAACGGCGGTTCTCCCCGCACGGAGGCCCCGGGCCTGGTGCAGTCAGTGCGCGAGCAGATGGTACCGGGCACGCAGGCGCGCCTGGCGGCGGCTGGACGTGTGGCGGGCAGGAACGGCTGGCCCGTGCCCCAGGCGGGGTGATGATCCCCACGCCCGACCACGACGGACAGCTTGCGGCGCTTGGCATCGAACTGCCGGAACCCTCAAAACCGGCTTGCAGCTACGTTCCCACGATGGCATGTCGGGTGGAGTTCGTGTCATCAAGTGAATGAGGTCCGCGACGTCAAGGTTCCCGGCGACCGTTCCTGAAGTGGGCGCGGGCGGAAATGGAGGGGGTCGCGTTTCTGGTTGCTTGGCTACTGACCATTGCCGCGTACTCGCACAGGGCATCTGGTCGCCGTTTACCGGGGCAGAGGTCGTTGCGAGTCGCATCAGGAGTCTGTGAATTCAGCACGCTTGCGCGTAAAGCGTCGCCGATTGTAGGATTCCAACTTCGAATTCCTACTAAAGGCAATATGCACGTCACTGACAAGGGCCAAGTCACCATCCCCAAGCACATCCGCGTGGCGGCCGGCGTGGCCCCAGGCAGCGAGGTTTCGTTCAGCCTGGAGGGTAGCAAGATCGTGATTACGCCGGTTGGTACGTCTGTCAGGGAAGATCGCCGTGCAAAGCTGCGCGCGGCGGCAGCCCGTGTCAGGAAAAGCCTGAAGCCTGAGTTCCAACAACTCGGCGCGGATGAAATCATGACTTTCCTTCGTAGCGAGGAAGTCACTCCACCCCCGGCACGCCGTGTCCGCCGCTAGTCTGGCGAGCTACGACGGGAGCGCCGGAACACTGGTCGATACCAACATCTGGATCGACTGCATTGACCCGAACAGTCAACGGCATGAGTGGGCCGTCGAGCAACTCCAGATCCTCAGCGAACGGTCCCCTCTGCATGTGAACCTGGTCATTTACACAGAGCTGCTGGTCCCGGGTCCGGACGTGGAGGCTCTGGATGCTCTGCTCGACGTCTATGACACCCTGCGCACACCTCTTCCCTGGGCATGCGCTTCGTTGACGGTTGCGGTATTTGCGCTATACCGTAGCAGAGGTGGGTCAAAACTGAAACCCCTACCCGACTTCTACATTGGTGCCCATGCGGCGGTGGCAAACCTGAGTGTTCTCACTCGTGATTCCTTGCCCTACAAAAGCTACTTTCCCCGCCTGGTTGTGGTTGCGCCATGATGCGCCTCGGGGCGTAGTCACAGCGCAGGCGCCAGCGCCCCCAGATACCCCCGCACCCGCTCAGCCCTCACCAGCGCAGCAAGGTCCTCCGCCTGCGTGACCACGCCCTTCCGCACAAAGATGAAACGCTCGCAGCCCTCGACCGTTCGCTGCACGGCGGTGTTGCGGGCATGGTTGTCTGTGTTGCGCAGCGCGAGGTCTGCAAACCAGCTTCCGCCAGCATTGACCAGGCGATATTGTTTATCTATTGAAATAAGCAAATTACCCCATTCAGTCACGTCGCTGGCTTGCGATTGACGAGCACAATCCCCACGGCCACCAGCGCAATCGCCGCAATCAGGCTGGGCGTGACCGACTCCTTGAGCCAGAGCGCGCCAAACACCAGTGCGAACACCGGCGTGAGGAAGACGAACACCGAGATGCGGGTCGCCGGGTAACGGCCGAGCATCCACATCCAGGCCAGGTAGCTCACAAAGGCGCCGATGACGGTCTGCACCGCGAGCGACGTGATGGCAAAGGGGCTGAATTGCCAGGTCCACTGCTCGCCCAGGCCCAGCGACAGGAAGGGCAGAACGGCGGTGCTCACGGCCACCTGGTAGAACAGCAGCTTCTCGGCACTGACCCGGGTCAGTCGTGTGGCGCGGATGGCCACCGTGGTCAGGCCCCAGAACATGCCGGCGGCCAGCGCCAGCAGGTCACCGGGCCAGGTACGCGCGTCCGCGGGCGCAGCAAAGCCTTCGCGCAGCGCAAACACCACGGCCGCAAAGGCGCAGGCCAGTCCCGCCCACTGCATCCTGTGCAGCTTCTCGGAAGCCACCCAAAGCGGCAGGAAGATCGCGACCCAGAATGGCGAGGTGTAGAGGAATACAGTGAGCCGGGACGCCGAGGTGAACTGCAGGCCGATGTACAGGCAGGCAAATTCCGCAGCGAACAGCCCGCCCGCCAGCAAGCCTGCCTTGAGGGTGCCGTCGCGCTCGAACAGCCTGATGCCGCGCCACAGGCACCACAGCCAGAGCAGTACGGTCGCACCGGTAAAGCGGATGACAGTCTGGAAGATGGGCGGCACTTCGGCCAGCGTGGCCTTGGTCAGCACCTGCTGGAAGCCCCAGAAGAGGCAGCAGCCCAGCAGCAGGGAGATGGCGATGCCGTCCAGGTGGGGCTTGCGCTGGATCATGGGGCGGCCAGTCTTGCCAGCATTTTCTTCAGGGAGGCCTTTTCGCTGCCGGTCAGGGACTTCATGACGCGCGCTTCATGCTGTCGCGCCTGGTCCAGCAAGGGCCTCACAATGCGGCGGCCTCTGGCAGTTGCGGCCACGAGTGTGCGGCGCTGGTCGGCCGGGTCGGCCTGCAGGGCCAGCCACCCCTGCTCGCACATGCGCTGCACCAGCTTTGTGACGGTGGGTTGCTTGGACAGGACTTCGTGGGCCAGCGCGCTGACGGTCAATGGCTCGCTGTCCTGCAGGGTTGCGAGCACGCGCCACTCAATGAAGCTGAGGCCTGCGGCGCGCACCTCGGCGTCGAAATCCTTGTAAAGCGCGTGGTTGGCCTGGCCCAGCAGGTAGCCGAGGTAGTCCTTGACGAAGGGCTGGTTCACAGGGGGTGTTCCGTGAAGAAGCGTCCGCCGTGGAAGAGCAGCGGCGATGCGCCCTTTCGGTGGCTGCAGCGCTCCACCTCGCCCACAAAGATGACATGGTCGCCCTCTTCATAGCGGCTGCGGTTGAAGCATTCAAACGTGGCTGCCGCGCCGTCGAGCAGCGGCGCGCGCCCCACGCCCTCGGTGAAGTCCACACCGGCCCAGCGGTCGGCGCCCTTGAAGGCAAAGCGCTCGGCCAGCTCGCGCTGGTCTGCCGCCAGGATGTTGATGGCGTAGTGCGAGCCTGTGCTGAACGCGGGCATCGAGCCGGCCGCCTGCGCGAGGCTCCACAGCACGAGCGGCGGCTCAAGGGAGACGGAGTTGAACGAGTTGGCCGTGAGCCCCACCAGGTCGCCCTGCGCCGTGCGCGCCGTGACGATGGTCACGCCCGTGGCAAACATGCCCAGCGCGGCGCGGAACTCGACGCCCGAGAACG
>CAZFKW010000175.1:0-262 GCA_964519795.1 uncultured Ramlibacter sp.
ACATCGACAGCTCCGGGTAGCCAAGTTCTGCGAAGGTCGGGATGTTCGGGGCGCCCGGCAGACGCTTGGCGCTGGAGACGGCCAGGGCAACTTCCTTGCCTTCCTTGATCATCGGTGCATGCGCGAGCACGCCGTCGAACATGGCCGGCACGCGGCCCGCCAGCAGGTCGATCATGCCCGGTCCCGTGCCCTTGTAGTGCACCGGAACGATATCGATGCCCAGTTGCGCCTTGGTCAGTTCGCCCAGCAGGTGGGTGGCAAC
>CAZFKW010000175.1:272-5578 GCA_964519795.1 uncultured Ramlibacter sp.
GGTGCCGTAGTTGACCTTGCCGGGGTTGGCCTTGGCCCAGGCAACGAACTCCTTGAAGTCCTTCACCGGGATGGCCTGCGGATTCACCATCAGCGCCATCGGCAACTGGTTGAGCAGTGAGACGGACTGAAAGTCCGATGCCTTGTAGCGCAGTTGGTCAAAGGTGTGCGGAGCAATGGTGAACATGGTTGCGCCAGCCATCAGCAGCGTATAGCCGTCCGGCTTCGCACGGGCCACATATTCGGCGCCGATGGTCGTGCCGGCACCGGGCTTGTTCTCGACCACGACCTGCTGCTTGAGCAGCACCGACAGGCGCTGCGCAATCAGGCGCGCATGGGCATCAAACTGCCCGCCGGGTGTGTAGGGGCAGACCAGCGTGATCGGGCGGTCAGGCCAGGAGCTGGTTGCCGACTGCGCAGCGGCATTCAGGGAATACCCGCAGAGCATGGCCGCCGGCAGGGCCGCCGTGAGCAGGCGAAGTGTGGCGCGGCGGGAAACTGACGTGTTGCGTGTGGAATGTTGCATGATGTCTCCAGTGAGGGTTTGCAACATGTCTGCAACTAGCGTGCCATTGGGCCTGCGCTCCAGGCCCTGCAGCAGCCGGGGCGGTGGACACCCCCGGGCCGCTAATGCAGGTGCGCGGAAGTGTTCACGGCGCGAGCTTTCTGTACACGGCCCGTGTCGTTGCCGCAGACACTCTGTACTGGCTGCAGGCTGCTGCAGCCAGTCAGGCAGCCATCGGCAAGGCACTGTCCCCATGGCTGCGGGATGCCGCCCGGTCATCGTCGCCAATGAGCTGGTAGCGCGTCCAGGACCCTACCAGCAGGCCGGTCTTGCCGCTCTCACAGCCCAGCAGGCACTCGTGAACGCCCAGGGCCATGCGGGTCACGTCATAGCTCTCCAGCAGCAGAACCCAGTGCGGGGCACTGTCCTCCTCGCAGAGCGACATCCGGACCAGGGCCGGCATGCGGCCGGGACGGAAGGTCTCGCGGATGAAGGCGCGCGCTGCAGCCTCCCGCCCCTGCACCGGCTTGCATTGGACAACAATGGCGCCCAGAATCAGCCCGCCCGGCACGGGCACCGGCTGCTCAGGCTGCGGGCGATGCGGGCCGGCCACAGCTTCAGGCCACTTCAAACAGGCCCGCAGCACCCATGCCGCCACCAATGCACATGGTCACGACCACATACTTCACGCCGCGCCGCTTGCCTTCAATCAGCGCGTGGCCCGTCAGGCGTGAGCCCGTCATGCCATAGGGGTGGCCGATGGAGATGCCGCCGCCATCCACGTTGAAGATCTCCGGGTCAATGCCCAGGAAATCCCGGCAGTACATGGCCTGGCAGGCAAAGGCCTCATTGAGTTCCCACAGGCCGATGTCGGCCACTGTCAGTCCGTGCTGCTTGAGCAGCTTGGGCACGGCATAGATCGGGCCTATGCCCATTTCTTCCGGTGCGCAGCCGGCCACGGCCATGCCGCGGTAAATGCCCAGTGGCTGCAGGCCGCGCTGCTCGGCGAGCTGACGGTCCATCACCACGCATGCCGATGCGCCATCTGACAGCTGGCTCGCATTGCCGGCGGTCACCACGCCACCTTCAATCACGGGCGCCAGCGCCGCCAGAGACTCGTAGGTCGTCGAGGGGCGGTTGCCTTCGTCTTTGGCCAGCGTCACCTCCTTGTGGGACACAACGCCGGTCTCCTTGTCCGTCACGGCCATGCGCGCAGTGATCGGCACGATCTCGGCGTCGAACCGGCCGGCGGCCTGGGCGGCGGCTGTGCGTTGCTGCGACAGCAGCGCGAAACGGTCCTGTGATTCCCGGCTGATGCTGTACTTCTTCGAGATGAATTCCGAGGTCTGCAACATCGGCATGTAGATGTGCTGCGCGGCTGCCGTGGCGTTCGGGTCCTTGTTCTCGTGGGCCCACTTGAAGTACGGACCCTGGACGGCGGAAATGTTCTCCTGCCCGCCGGCCACAACAATCTGCATGCCGTCCACGATGATCTGCTTGGCGGCTGTGGCGATCGCCATCAGGCCGGAGGCGCACTGCCGCTCGATGGTCTGGGCAGCGACTGTCACGGGAAGGCCGGCCACGAGGCCGGCGTGGCGCGCGATGTTCATGCCGGCCGTACCGGCAGTGAGCACGGTGCCGATGACGACGTCGTCGACTTCGGCTCCCTCGATCTTCGAGCGTTCCACGGCGTGCCGGATGGCGTGGCCCATCAGCGTGGGGGACTTGATGTCATTCAACGCGCCGCGGTAGGCTTTGCCAATGGGCGTGCGGGCGGTGGAAACAATGACGGCTTCTTTCATGGGAGGTCTTTCAGGAGGTAAGTTGATTCAGTTTCATCCGGCGACTGCCGCAGCAGGAACCGGTGCGTCGGACAGGCGCGTGCCCTGCGAGGCACACCGGGCAAGCAATGCCGACACGGTCCAGTAGCCGTACCGGTCGCCGCGCGTTTTTCCATAATGCCGCAGCGCTGTGGCGATGCTGGCCGCGCCTATGCTGTCGGCCATCCAGACCGGGCCTCCGCGCTGCGCGGGGAAGCCATAGCCATTGACCCACACCACATCGATGTCGCCAGGCCGATAGGCAATGCCTTCTTCAAGAATGGCCGCGGCTTCGTTGATGAGCGGATACAGGCAGCGCTCGATGATTTCCTGCTCGCCGATGTCCGTGCGCCGGGCAATGCCGTGCTCGCGCGCGAGCGCAGCACACATCTGTGCCACCTCGTCATCCGGCACGGGCGTGCGGCCTTCGTAGCGGTAGTAGCCGGAGCCCGACTTCTGGCCCTTGCGGCCCAGCTCCGACAGCCGGCGCACCGGCGCGCGGTACGACGCATCATCGGCCGGCAGGCTGCCGGACTTGCGCGCCTCGACCACGACGGATGCCGCAACGTCGGTGCCCGTCATGTCGAGCATTCGGCACGGGCCCATGGCAAGGCCCAGGGATTCGATGGCGTTGTCAATCTGCTGCGGGCTCGCGCCCTCCATCAGCAGGAAGTCGGCCTCGCGCAGGTAGCACTCCAGCATCCGGTTGCCGATGAAGCCGTAACAGACGCCGGACACCACCGCAACCTTGCCGATGGTGCGCGACAGGTCCATCACCGTGGCCAGCACGGCTGGCGCAGTGTCTGCCCCGCGCACCACCTCCAGCAGCCGCATCACATTGGCTGGGCTGAAGAAGTGCATGCCCAGCACGTCGGCCGGCCGGCCCGTGGCCTGGGCCAGCGCGTCCACGTCCAGCGTGGAGGTGTTGGTCGCGATGATCGCGCCCGGCTTGCAGATGCGCCCCAGCATGGCCAGCACATTGAGTTTGACCTCCATGTTCTCGAACACGGCTTCTATCACGAGGTCGCAACCGGCAAGCGCCGCGCTGTCCAGCGTGCCGGTGAGCAGCGCCATCCGTTCTTCCACCTGCGCAGCCGTGATGCGGCCCTTGGCGGCCGTCGCCTCATAGTTGCGCCGCACAATGCCGAGGCCGCGCTCCAGTGCTTCCGGGGAGGTTTCAAGGATGATGGTGGGCAGTCCGGCACTGGCGAAGTTCATGGCTATGCCCCCACCCATCGTGCCCGCGCCGACCACGCCCACGCGGGCGATTTTGCGCAGCGGCAGGCCCGCGGGCAGGCCGGGGATCTTCGCCGCCTCAGCCGTGGCGCGCTTGAGGTGTTCACGCTCTGCAGACAGGGCAGCGTCCAGCAGGGCTTCATTCGTGGCGCCGGTCATGCCGTGGCCCCCTTGTTGACCAGGTGGTCCTTGTACTGCTTGCGCAGCGTCAGCTTGTTCAGCTTGCCGGTGGCCGTATGCGGCAGTTCGCTCACAAAGAGCACATCGTCCGGCATCCACCATTTGGCGACGCGGTTTTGCAGGTGCGCCTCGATGCTCGCCCTGTCAGGCGTGCGGCCGGGCTTGGCCACGACGATGAGCAGCGGCCGCTCGTCCCACTTGGGGTGGGTGGCGCCAATGACGGCGGCCTCCAGCACGTCGGGGTGCGTCATGACATGGTTCTCCAGGTCAATCGACGAGATCCACTCTCCGCCCGACTTCACCAGGTCCTTGGCGCGGTCGGTCAGGCGCACGAAGCTGCTGGGTGTGATCACGGCGATGTCGCCGGTGTCAAGAAAGCCGTCGGCATCCAGCGCGCTGTTCTTCGGCTTGCCAAAGTAGGCGCTGATGATGCAGGGGCCGCGAGCCTGCAGGTGGCCGGGGCTGGCGCCGTCGCGCGGCTGCGTGCGGCCATCGTCATCCTGCGTGCGGTACTCGATCATGAAGGGCGGCCGGCCCTGGGTCTGCCGCAGCGCGATGAGTTCGTCACCCTGCAGGTCCTCGGTCTCGGGTGTCAGCGAGCAGATGGAGCCCAGCGGTCCCATCTCCGTCATGCCGTATGACGAGCGCACCTCCGCGCCGTGGCGCTCGGCAAATGCATCAATCGTCGGCCGCGGGCAGGGTGAGCCGCCGACGTACACACGCTTGAGGTGCGTGAGCTGCGTGCCGGACTTCTCAAGATGCGGGAGCACCGCCTGGAACACCGTCGGAACACCACCGGTGAGCGTGATGCGTTCGGACACCAGCAACTCGGACAGCGAGGCCGCATCCAGCGCGCCACCCGGAAAGACCAGGCTCGCGCCGGCCATGGGGGCGGAGAAAGGCCAGGTCCAGCCGTTGGCATGGCACATGGGCACGATCTGCAGCACCCGGTCGCGCGCAGAAAAGCCATACATGTCCGGCGAGCCACCGGTCAGCGACATCAGCACGATCGAGCGGTGTGACAGCAGCACGCCCTTGGGATTGCCCGTGGTGCCGGACGTGTAGGCCAGGCTGGCGGCGGTGTTCTCGTCAAAATCCTTCCAGGGGCCGGCAGCGCCCTCCCCGCCACCAGCGGCTTGAGCCTGCTGTTCGATCCAGCTCTCATAAGCCACGGCATTGCGCAACGACGTCCTGGGCAGTTCCTTCCCATCCGCCAGGATCACATAGCGCTCAACGGTCGGCAGCTGATCTGCCAGGCCTTCAAGCAGGCCAATGAACGCCGGGTCGATGAACAGGATGCGGTCCTTCGCATCATTCACGATGAACACGAGCTGCTCCGAGAACAGGCGCGGGTTGATCGGGTGGTACACCGCACCGATGCCTGCAATGCCGTACCAGCACTCCATGTGGCTGGACGTGCTGTAGGCCACGGTGCCAATGCGGTCGCCCGGCTGGATGCCCGCGGCCAGCAGGCCGCGCGACACCTGCTGCGCGCGCTGGTGGATTTGCGCGTAGTTGGTCTCCAGCAAAGTTCCGTCAGCCCTGCGGCTGATAACGCGGCGCTGG
>CAZFKW010000175.1:5652-8007 GCA_964519795.1 uncultured Ramlibacter sp.
TCGATCACGCGCTGGCACAACAGCGGCCAGTCCTGCATCAATCCCAGCATGGGGAACCTCCTTGTATCGGTTTGTGGCACGCGCAGGTTGGCCTGCCTCGTGCCTGAATGAGAGTCTCATCGCAACTTTGATGCCACACGCCACACCCCGGTGTTTCCCCTGCGGCGGAGTTCGGCCCTGGCAATATTGTCTGGCCCGAAGACACATCTTCAGCCACCGCTGTATCCTGCGCGTACAACAGGCACCACAGACAGCGCGCCCCGCCAATGGGGAGTGCAGTTCACGGGCCTTGGCATCAAAGTTGCCTCAGGACCGTTGCCTGAACGCATTGTTCCACCTGTTCGATACCCATCCGGAAAACATAGAAACCAATGAAACCAACTGACCCGACCACCGCCAGCAGCCCCGTTTCCCCCGAAGGCGAAGCCGTGCGCCGCCGCCTGCTGGGCGACGACACCTATGAAGCCATGCTGAAGAACACAACCGGCCTGGACCGCGAGTACCAGCTGTATGTGACCAACCAGATCTTCGGCCGCACCTGGGCGCGGGGCATCCTGAATGACCAGCAGCTCAGCCTCATCAACCTCAGCATGCTGGCTGGCAACGCCCGGATGGAGGAGTGGGAACTGCACTTCCGGGTGGCACTGAAAGTCACCAAGGTTCCTCTCATCCAGCTGCGCGAGCTCATCCTGCACATCGCGATGTACCTGGGCATACCGATCGCGCGCGACTGCATGGCCATTGCGCGCAGGGTGCTCAAGGAAGAGAACATCGACCTGTCCGTGCTGGACGACGACGGGGCCAGGTCGTGAAGACCATCACCGACATCGTGAAGGGCCGCCCCCTGAACGAAACGATCTTCCGCCTCGATGGCAAGGTGGCCGTGGTCACCGGCGGCACGGGCGGCATTGGCGCCGCCATCTGCACCCTGTTCGCCAATGTGGGTGCCAAGGTCGCCGTGGTGGACCTGGACCCTGCGCAGGCACAGGCGCTGGCCGATGAGATCAATGCCGGCGGCGGCAAGGCCATC
The DNA here is from genome assembly GCA_964519795.1 of uncultured Ramlibacter sp. Lineage (GTDB taxonomy): Bacteria > Pseudomonadota > Gammaproteobacteria > Burkholderiales > Burkholderiaceae_C > JACMQX01. Next base: position 6,683 of record CAZFKW010000175.1, read on the forward strand.
GGCATCGGCTGCGATGTGACCCGCGAGGCCTCGACGCTTGAGGCTGCAGCCCGGGTCGTGGCTGAACTGGGCGAGCCCACGGTGCTGGTCAACGGTGTCGCCATCCTGGACAAGAGCGGCACGATTCTGGAGATCGACCCCGAAGAGTGGGAAAAGGTGCACCGCGTCAACATCCACGGCTACTACCTCATGTCGCGCGCCGTGCTGCCGCACATGATCAAGGCTGGTGGTGGCTCGGTCATCCACATTGCTTCCATGCATGGCCAGGTCGGCCGGGCCAACCGCGTGTCGTACACCTCGACCAAGGGCGCCATCATGCAGATGGGTCGGACCATGGCGGCCGACCATGCGGCGCAGGGCATCCGTGTCAACACCCTGTCCCCCGGAGCCGTGCAGACCCGCCGCATCAACTACCGCTACAACGGCGAGATGCCGGCCGACCTGCGCAGGCAGGTCGAGTCCAAGTACCTGCTCAACCGCATGGCCGACCCCTCCGAGCTGGCAACGGGCGCCCTGTTCCTGGCCAGCGATGCCTCGTCCTTCATGACGGGCGCGGACCTGCTGATCGACGGCGGCTACTGCGCGGTATGAACGCACCGATGCCCGGCGTGGGGCCAACCGCAGCGAACCCCTCCACCGGCATCGACTGAACTCCATGCAAGACGCTCCCACCATGTCCCGGCTCGACGCGCGGCCCGACCTCTTCGCCCCGCTCGCACTGCCGCGCGGACCGGCCTGGCCCAACCGGCTGGTGTTTGCCCCCCTGACCAACCAGCAAAGTCATGCCGACGGGACGCTGTCCGGGGACGAGTATCGCTGGCTGATGATGCGCGCTGAAGGCGGCTTCGGCCTCACCTTCACCTGCGCGGCGCATGTCCAGGCGAATGGCCAGGGGTTTCCGGGACAGCTCGGCGCCTTCAGCGACGCGCACCTGCCGGGCCTTCGGCGCATCGCAGACGGCATCCGCGCGCGCGGCTCCGTCTCCTGCCTGCAGCTTCACCATGGCGGAAGCCGGGCCGTGCCGCAGATCGTCGGCACACCGGTAAGCGCCTCTGAAGACCTGGAAACCGGCGCACGCGCGCTGACGCCCGATGAAGTCGTGCAGGTACGTGAAGACTTCATCACCGCGGCCCGGCGCGCCGAGACCGCGGGCTTTGACGGTGTGGAAGTGCATGGCGCCCATGGTTACCTGCTGACGCAGTTCCTCTCCCCGGAACTCAACCGCCGCACTGACAACTATGGCGGGAGCCTGGAGAACCGGGCACGGCTCATCATGGAAATCATTGACGGCATTCGCGCCAGTTGCCGACCGGATTTTCAGGTGG
>CAZFKW010000175.1:8065-8306 GCA_964519795.1 uncultured Ramlibacter sp.
CTTCGGGCTCAGGCTGCTGGAAGTGCGCGACGTGGCCGCGGAAGTACTGCGCCGGCGCAAGATTGACTACCTGGACATGTCCCTGTGGAATTCGTTTGGCGACCCGGTGGAGGAAGCGCTGCGCGGCACGAAGCTCATGCACTGGTTCACCGGGCTGGCCCGCGGCAACATCGCCCTCGGCGCGGCCGGCAAGCTGAGAAGCGCGAAGGACGCGCTGCGCGCGCTTGAGGAAGGCTGCGAC
>CAZFKW010000176.1:0-2030 GCA_964519795.1 uncultured Ramlibacter sp.
AGGCCTCGGAATTCCAGCTGCCGGTCTTGTCGACAACTTCAAGGAACCACTTGACACCGTCGAAGGCATTGCCTGCCATGGCATCGGGGTACTCGTTGTATTTCTTGCGATAAGCCTCGACAAACTTGCGGTTGGCCGGGTTGTCATAGCTGAAGTGATAGCGCGCAACCGAGTTGACGCCCGCAATGTCCTTGCCCACGGCCATCGCATCGTTGTCGTCAAAGCCCACGCCAAAAATCTTCACCTTGCTGCCCAGCTTGACCTGGCCGGCCTGCTTGAGGAAGGTGCTGCTGTCGGCACCGGCCGTCACTACCAGCACACCGTCCGCGCCGGACTTGGCGACCTTGTCGATGACGATCGAATAGTCCTGGTTGCCAATCGGCGTGAAGTCCACGCCGACGATGTTGACCCCGATCTTCGCCATGTTGGCCTTCATCGTGTCGGCGGCGGCCCTGCCCTGCTGCTGGTCCACCGCAACGATGTAGATGCCCTTCATTTTCTGCTTCTTGACGAACTCGGTCACGAGCTGCGTCTCCGCGTGGATCAGCGACGACGTGCGGAAGGTAAAGGCATTGCGGTTGGCACCCGTGATGGCGTCCGCCGCCGAGCCGGTGACGATCAGCGGTATCTTGCGCTGGGCCGCCACGGGCATGATGGCCATCGTCTGGATGGAGGCGCCGTCTCCGAACAGCATGCTGGCGCCGGAGGCGATCAGCTTGTTGGCCTTTTGCACCGAAACCTGGGGCTTGGTCTCTGTGTCTTCCCACATCACGCGAATGGGTTTGGACAATACGGTGCGCTTTTCCTCGATGGCAAGCTCGACGCCTTTGCGCATCGCGATCCCCAGGGATGCATAGGGGCCGCTGAGCGGCACGACGCCACCGATCAGGAAATTGTCTTTGGCCTCCTGGGCGCCGGCGTGGCCGCACGCCAGAACCGCTGTGGCCAGGGTGATGCTGGAAATTGCATGCTTGAATCTCATGATCGACTCCTCTCGTGGACTTGGATGAAATCAGGCCGTTATGGCCCGGGGTGGGGAAGAACCTGTATCCGCCGGCAACTGCGGCAACTCCGAATACAACGCGGCCAGACCGGCATACTGCGCGCGGACGTCGGCGGCGCCGCCATCGGGGCCGGCTTTGCTGCCGGCCAGCGCGGCAAACAGCTTGTGCTTGACGAAAAACCTCCAGCTGACCGGCACCCTTGCCAGCAGGCCTGTGAGTTCCGCGTAACGAGCATCTGTCCAGACGCTCTCGAACTCGATGCGGCCCGGGCCATGGGTGAAATGAACAGGGCCGCCTGCCGCGCGGTCCTGACGCAGCGCGCGCGTCAGCGCCTCATCGTGCGCCGCACCGCCGTCGACCGTGACGACGCCATAGTCACTCGCAGCCTTTGCGGAAGAAACAAACCCTCCGCGCACATCCGCCAGGACTGCCTCAACCGGACGCTTGAAGGGGTCTCCATAGCCGCCACCGCCGGGTCCTTCCAGAAGGATCACGTCTCCAGGGGCGCACATGACGATGTCGTTGTTGCCGAGGTCCTGCTGGGCCGCAGTGCCCGGGTTTTTCAGGAAACGGGAGGCCTGACCTGGCTGGCCCCCGCGAAGGCCCCAAGCCGTGACCAGGCACCTGTCGCGGTTGCGCGCGGTGACCATGCTTCCCGGCGCAAAGAGTTCGAACTCCATCAACATGGCTGTACCGCCGCGGTACAAGCCCGCGCCGCCCGAATCGGCGACCAGTCCATAGCGGCGAATGCGAATCGGAAGGTCCGCCTCATTGACCTCGACAGGGGTGTTCTTGAGGAACGCGAGGTTGGCGCCGCAACCTTCCGCTCCGTCGTCACCGGGCCCACCACCGGCGCCGCCGCCGACAGGCCCGATGGATGCCATCATGGTCTTGCCGCCGCGCCCTGTCGTGCGGACGTTCAGGATCGACAGCCCGCCAGAGGGCGAAGCCGGCAAACGGTCGGGCAAGGCCTGGGTGAAGGCGCCGATGATCGCGACCTGCGCCACCGTCACAAGCAGGCTGCGC
>CAZFKW010000176.1:2040-8305 GCA_964519795.1 uncultured Ramlibacter sp.
TAGCCGCAGGGTGGCTGGCATTCACGGAGGTGCCCTCGGGTAGCACCATATGGCACGGCCGGACGGTGCCCGAATTCAGCACGATCCTCGGATCCAGACAATAGAGCACGTAGATCAGACCCACCGTCAGCAGCGCATGCCTCGGATTGCCGCCCGTCGGGATGTTCATGGACGAAGCGAGCTGCGGGTCGCTGCCGGTGAAATCCATGACAACTTCGCCGCCCCTGATCTCCAGCGTCACATGAATGCGCGCCGGGTAGCCGTTGACGGAGTCCTCATCTGCGTAGTCGGCAAAGGAATAGCGGCCATCGGGAATGCTGCGAAGCAACGCGCGGGACTGCTGTTCCGCGTAGTCGAGCAGTTGGTAGATTCCGCCCTTGAACGCGTCGTGCCCGAACCGCTCGACAATCTCATGGACCTTGCGCTCGCCCACGCTCATGCAGGCCAGTTGCGCGTTCATGTCGCCCCAGTTCTGGTCAGGCACGCGCACGTTGGCGCCGATGAGGCGGACGATATCCTGGTTCATCTGTCCGTCGCGCATCAATCGCGTCGGTGGAATGCGCAAGCCTTCCTGGTGCACCTCGGTCAGCGTCCGCGAGATGCTCGCGGGCACGGCACCGCCCATGTCGGTGTTATGGATGTGGGAGCCGACGAAGCAAATGAGTTCGCCGCGGCTGAATACCGGCTTCCACATGTGCACGTCGGGCGAGTGCGTCGCGACGTAGCCGCTGTACGGGTCATTGGTCATATAGACGTCACCCTCGCGGTAGTCGTCGAACATGTCGATGACATTGCTGTAGTCAAGACCGGTGTACCACGTCGCCCCCATGCTGCGGGGTGACGCGAAGGTCAGGCCCTCCGGGGTGAGCAGCTGGCAGGAAAAGTCCTCGGTTTCCTTGACGAAAGTCGAGTGGGCCGTGCGCATGAGCGTGTAGCCCATGCTTTCTGCGGCGGCGGCACAGTGGTTGGCCAGCACCTGCAGGGTGATGGTGTCGATTTTGGCGTTCATCGGGCCTCGCGCATGTTGATCCGCAGGTTGGCGTATTCGTCGACTTCTGCGGAGAAGCCGGTAGGGACGACGGTGGTGCAGTCGTCCTGCATGACCACTGCGGGGCCTTCGAACACCTGGCCGGGCAGCAGCTCGTCGCGGCGGAAGAGGGCAATTTCCCGCATTGCGCCGTCGATGCGGGCGGTGACGCGCGCAGCGGGCATGGCTGCGCCCTTCGCCAGCACATGCCGCGTGAGTTCCGGCTTGCGCGTGATTCCGCTGACCACGACGCGCAGGCTGATCACCTGCAATGGCGCTTTACGGTCGGCGTGACCATAGATGCGCTCGTGCTCCGCGTGGAAAGCGGCTGCAATCGCGTCGGCTTCCAGTGGCTTTGCGTCGCTCGCGTCCAGAGGGGTTTCAATCTCGAAGGACTGGCCGGCGTACCGGATTTCGGCAGTACAGGTCAGCTGGAAGTCGCCCGTGTGCCCCTGGTCCGTTCGCAGCCACTTGAGCGCGCGCTCCCGCAGGCCGGCCAGTTCAGTCGTCATGCGGCGTGCGGCTTCGCCGTCGAGCGGAAGATAAAGGGTCTTGATGAAATCGTTCTTCAGGTCAGCGATCAGGCCGCCCAGGGCGCTCAGCACGCCGGGCGTAGGCGGCACCAGCGTCTGCGTCATGTGCAGCTCACGCGCCAGGAAGCAGGCCATCATCGGCCCAGCGCCGCCAAACGCCAGCATGGCGAAGTCGCGTGGGTCCACGCCGAAGCGCGAGACCAGCGCGCTGACCTCTGTATACATCCCCGACACCGCGACCTGGATGATGTTCTCCGCTGTCTCCTCGATGGAGCGGCCGAGCGTTGCGGCAAGCACGCCCACCGCGGCCCTCGCCTTCCCGACGTCCACAGTGACCGCCTGGTAGCCGATCTGGCCGTGCCCGACAAGGCCGCAGGCCACAAATGCGTCAGTGATGGTCGGGCGCGTGCCGCCGCGCCCAAAGCAGGCGGGCCCGGGGGTGGAGCCCGCACTCTCCGGCCCGACCTTCAGAACGCCGAGAGCGTCCACCCAGGCGATCGAACCACCGCCCTCGCCGATGGAGGTGACTGAAACCGACGGAATGAAGATCTGGAAGTCGCCAATGCGCTCGCCAACGCCGTACTGGGGCTTGCCATCGACGATGATCGCCACGTCGGCGCTCGTTCCACCGATGTCCAGGCTCATGCAGCGGGGCAATTGGCTGACGTGGGCGACATAGCTCGCGCCGATCACACCCGATGCCGTGCCCGACAACAGCATCTGCACGCATTCGCTCTTGCCCTGCTCCGCCGTCATGACGCCGCCGTTGGATTTGGTCAGGTGCGCCGTCGCGGGAACACCGGCCTCTTTGAGCGCGCGCTGCAGCGCGTCCAGGTAGAACGCCACGCGCGGCTGCACGTACCCACCAATCACCGCGGTGATTGTCCGCTCGTATTCGCGGATGATGGGCCAGGTTTCGCTCGAGCAGAACACAGGGAGACCCGGCGCCAGACGCTCGACCAGCGCCTTGACCTGCAGCTCATGCCGGGGGCTGGCGTAGGAATGCAGCAACGCAATGACGACGCCCTCCGCTCCCTTTGCCTTGGCCTGCTCCACCGCCACCGCCACGCCCGCTTCGTCAATGGGCGATTGCTCGCTGCCGTCGGCATTCAAGCGGCCCGAGACGCCGAAGACCATGTCCCGCGTCACCAGGGGCGCCGGCCGGCGCGACAACAGGCTGTACATGTCGGGCGTTTTCAATCGGCCCAGTTCGAGCACATCCCGGAAATGCTCGGTGACCAGCAGCGCCAGCTTCAGACCCCTGCGCTGAATCACCGCGTTGAGCCCGACGGTGGTTCCATGAGTGAAGTAGCTGATGTCGCGTGAGTCAACACCATGGCGTTCGCCGATGGCTTTGATTCCCGCCAGTACTTCGGCCCCCGGCTCGTCCGGCCTTGAAAACACTTTCATTGCCTTGATCGTGTTCGTGCCTTCATCGAAGACCGCGAAGTCCGTGAACGAACCGCCGATATCGACACCCACTCTATAGGTCATATACCTTTTTCCACCAGTTACATTCCTCCGGATTTCCAGCACGGAAGCCTCGAAGTTGTTCAACGGATTATTCACTATGTTGAATATCTTTGCAACCGAACTGAATATGAGAACATGCACAAGCTGGCTTTCAAGGCGCCGTCAGGATCTGATTTTCCGCCATTTTCAAGGCATAATCCCCGCTTCGGGGAAGTCGATTCGAGTCTGGACGGACAATCCACAGGAGCAGAAGTTGAAAATGAACAAAATTCACCATGATGAACTTCGGGATCACGCACTACCATCACCCGACAGTTCGCCGGTGGAAACAATGCCGCCCGTATCATCCGTATCGCTGAAGACACAAACCGGTGCGCATCCCCGCGCCACATTGCCCCTGACCAGAGCCCACTCGCCCACGCACGTCGGCCCGACGATCAAGCGTTTGCGCACGGAGCGCAAACTGTCATTGGCCAGCCTGGCCAAGGCATCCGGCGTCTCTGTTGGCATGTTGTCGCAGATCGAGCGCGACATCTCGAATCCTTCGTTGCGCGTCTTGACACAGATCCGGCTGGCTCTGGACGTGCCCGCCAGCGCACTGTTCGAATCCACGGGCGGTGGATCGTCAACAGATCCATCTTTCGTGCGCCGAAGCAGCGACCATCCCTTCCTGGATTTGGGTTTTTGCACCAAGGAGCTTCTGACTGCGGGCGCCCAGTCGAGCCTGCAGTTGATGATGCTTCACGTGCCTCCGGGGGGGAGTTCCGGCGCACAGGCCGTGGCCTACCCTGCGGAGAAGGCTGGCTTGATGCTTGAAGGCGAGTTGCTGCTCAGGGTGGGCGACCAAGAATCAATTCTGAAGGTTGGGGACAGCTTCATATTCAACAGCGCTGTACCCCATTCATTCCATAACGTCTCCACCACGCATTCGGCCAAGCTGCTCTGGGTCATCGGCAAGTTCCCAAGCGACCCCCATTTTTGACTCTCGTGAAACGACCGCTCTGAAGCAGACCGGTTGCCGTGCGCAGGGGCTAAAGCCTACCCAAAAGCACGAACTCATCACAAGCCGCCACAAACGCCCTCATCGTCTGCTGCATCCCGAACCCATACACCCGCTTCCCCCGCTCACGCAGCCGCCCGGCCGGGGCGGTGAAGTCGCAGTCGGACGAGACGAGGCAGAAGCCGTCGATGTCGTGCGAGGCTGGCCGCATCCACCCCGGGCAGGCTCGACGGTGCGCTGGCGCCGGTGATGGCGGCGATGCCGTGGTTGCCGGTGATCTGGAAGTTGTACTGCGCGCCCAGCGGGGTGGTGATGTGGGTGCTGCCTGTGATGCCATTGTTGCTGCCGCTGGCGCTGTATTCGCTGTAGCTCAGGGCGTAGCGTTGTGCGCCGCCTGCATGTTCGGTGCTGATGGCCCGGCCTTGCGCGTCGTAGGCAAAGCTGGCGTAGCGGATGCCGCGCTCGTCCACGATACCGGTGAGGGCCTGGGGCCAGGTGGGGTTCTCATGGAGGTAGGTTCTGCTGGTGCCGTCGGCGTGCGTTGCGCGGGCCAGGCGTCCCTGTGCATCGGTGGCGTAGCTGGTGACCTGACCATCGGGCGCGGTGACGCCTGTGAGCTGGCCCTGGGCGTTGTACGCGAAGGCCAGGGTCCGGCCAAAGTGGTTGGTGACCTGCGCCAGTTGCCCCGCCGCGTTGTACGCGAAGTGCATGACCCAGCCGTTGCGTTCGGTGATGGAGGTCAGGTGCATGCCGGCGCCGGGGCTCTGGATGCTGTAGAGCCAGGCGCTGTCGCTGTCTGATCGGCGCCAGACCCAGCCCCCGGTGGTGAGCTGCAATGTGTCGGAGGTGCTCAGGGACGCCCAGTAGCCCTGGCTGCCCTGCCCGCCAACGCCCGAGCCGGCTCCTGCATCGGTGTAGTGAAAGGTGGCGACGCCCCCGTCTTCCCGGTCAAGCTGGGCGATGTCCCCCTGGATGCGCAGGGCGAGCGCGTAGTTGTGGCTCCAGGCCTGGCCCAGGCCTGCGTTGGCCGGTGGCGAGGCTCCCGTCATGCGGTCACTGCGGTAGTGGCGGGTGAAGCTGAGTGGGTGCCTGCCGCTGTCGGTGTAGTCGCGCTCGTGCTGCCACTTGGCGCCGGTGGCGCTGCGGATGGGGTTGCCGACTTGCTCGCCTGCACCGGCCCCGGGTGCCGGTGCCGGGCAGCTTTCGCCGGAGCCGTTGGGGCCGCCTCCTCCGGCGCCCCCGTTGCCTGCGCCGCTGCCATCTGATCCTGCACCGCCTCCTCCAGCGCCGCCTCCATTGCCACCTCCATTGCCGCCTGATCCTCCTGCGCCGGCCCCGCCCGGTCCGGGCGCGCCACCCGATCCTCCCGGGCCGCCCGGCCCTGCCGGTGGCGGGTCTTCAAAGACCAGGACCTTGACGATGGCGCTGGCGCTGTTCTCGCAGCCGCTGCAGCTGGCATTCAATGGCATGTCGCCCGGCGTGCCCGGTGCCTGGAAGCCGCAGGAGACGAGGCCTTGCCCGTCGGTCGTGCCGCTGCAGTTGGCCACCCCGCTGATGGTGACGGAGGCACCCGATACCGGTGAGCCGTCCTGGGTGACCCGCGCACGGGCAACGCCGCCTTGCCCCACGAACAGCGGCGTGCTGCCCCCGACGCTGATGAGGATGGGTTTGGGCAGGTGGTTGAACTGGCGCACGGCAAACCAGCCGCCACTCTGGGATGTGACTTCTGCCCCGCCTTCGTAATACCTGCCATGGCTGATGAACTGGTACCCGCAGTAGTACGTCGAGCCTTGGACGACGGGGAACGGCTCTATCGTGCAGGTCCAGGGCGCCCCGATGGGCACCGCCTGAAAGTCTGTCAGCCAGTTCTGCGGGTAGGGTCCGCCGGGCGTGCTGAAGTTGGCGTTGGCGTAGCCCATGACCGCCGATATCCAGGCATCCGGGGTGGCAAAGCAGCCCCTCCCGGCAACTTCGGCAAATTGCAGCGTGCCGGAGACTGCGTGTGTGCCCCAGCAGGGCTGCACTTGTGCCTGGGCGGGTGTTGGCGCAGAAGCCAGACCGAACACCGCTGAAAGGGAGAAAAGCCAGGATAGAACAAGACGACGCATCGCAAACCCGCCAATGAGATAGCTGCCAGGGGCAGTCAATGCGGCAGTGGTTTGCACCCATCACCGCGCTCGTGCCCACTGCAAAGGCTGCAGGGGCGCGCGGATTTGGCCTGACTATCCTGCG
>CAZFKW010000177.1:0-1858 GCA_964519795.1 uncultured Ramlibacter sp.
ACCAGCAGGAAGTCATGAACCGGTTGCGCGAGCGCGCCGCGCAGGTGCCGGGCGTCACGCTGTACCTGCAGCCTGTGCAGGACCTGACCATTGACTCTGAAAGCGGGCCGACGCAATACCGCTTTTCGCTCGAGTCTTCCGACAACGCCACCGTGGCAGAGTGGGCCGGCAAGCTCACCGAGAGGCTGCAGAAGGAGAGCAAGGTCAGGAACGTGGTGTCTGACGCCGGCTCCATGGGCGCGGCGGTGTATGTAGACATTGACCGCGACACGGCGGCGCGGCTGAACATCAGCATGTCCAGCATTGACGATGCGCTCTACAACGCCTTCGGCCAGCGAATCGTCTCCACCATCTTCACCGAGACCAACCAGTACCGCGTGATCCTGGAAGCCAGGCCGGACGCGCAGGCCACGCCGGCATCCGTCGGCCAGGTGCAGCTGCGCACCAGCTCCGGCGCGCCCACGCCACTGTCGGCCGTGGCGCGCATCAGCGAGCGGCGCGCGCCGCTGCAGATCACCCACGTGGCGCAGTATCCGGCGACGACCGTGGGCTTTGACACGGCAGACGGCGTGTCGCTGGGCGGTGCGGTCTCGGCCATTCGTGAAGCGGCGCTGGACATCAAGCTGCCTGCTGGTGTGACCATGACCTTCCTTGGGGCCTCCGGTGCCTACGAGGCCTCGCTGTCCAACCAGCTGTGGCTGATTCTGGCGGCCGTGGTCTGCGTGTACATCGTGCTCGGGGTGCTGTATGAGAGCTACATCCACCCGCTGACGATCCTCTCCACACTGCCTTCTGCGGGTGTGGGTGCGCTGCTGATGCTGATGATGACCGGCAACGATCTGGGGGTGATCGGCATCATCGGCATCATCCTGCTCATCGGCATCGTGAAGAAGAACGCGATCATGATGATTGACTTCGCCATCGATGCCGAGCGCACGGACGGCAAGTCGCCTGAAGACGCGATCCGGCAGGCGGCGCTGCTGCGCTTCCGGCCTATTCTGATGACGACGCTGGCGGCTCTGTTTGCTGCTGTGCCGCTGATGCTGGGCTGGGGCGAGGGCGCCGAGCTGCGCCGGCCGCTGGGTCTGGCAATTTTTGGCGGGCTGATATTGAGCCAGATGCTGACGCTGTTCACCACGCCGGTGATTTACCTGGGCTTTGACCGTCTGGCAAGGCGCTGGTCCGGGAGAGATGGAGCCCGGATCAAGTCCGGGATGACAACTGCTGGGGATGCGAAGTCGCCGGAAGGTGTGGCGCCATGAACACTCACACATGTCATTGCGGGCTTGACCCGCAATCCATGGGGGCGCGCCCATGAACCTCTCAGCGCCCTTCGTCCGCCGGCCGGTAGGCACGGTGCTGCTGACCATCGGCCTGGCGCTGGCCGGGGTGGGGGCGTTCTTCATCCTGCCGGTGGCGTCATTGCCTCAGGTGGACTACCCCGTCATCTCCGTCAGCGCCAGCCTCCCCGGCGCGAGCCCGAGCACCATGGCGTCCAGCGTGGCCACACCGCTGGAGCGGCGGCTGGGCGTCATCTCGGGCGTGAACGAGATGACCTCCAACAGCGGCAACGGCTCGGCCCGGGTGACGCTGCAGTTTGACCTGAACCGCAACATCGACGCCGCCGCGCGCGAAGTGCAGGCCGCCATCAATGCCTCGCGCGGGGACCTGCCGTCCACGCTGCGCAGCAACCCGACCTACCGCAAGGCCAACCCGTCGGCCGCGCCGGTCATCATCCTGGCGATGACCTCGCCCACTCGCTCGCCGGGGCAGATCTACGACTCCGTCTCCAACATCGTGCAGCAGAAGCTCGCCCAGGTGGCCGGCGTGGGCGACGTGGAGCTGGGCGGTGGCTCGC